>JANLWD010000112.1:0-20430 GCA_031364345.1 Sphingomonas sp. | reverse complement strand
CGCTCGAGCGGCCATATCTGCAAGCGCCGATTGGCCTTGAATCAACGACATTATTCCTGCGCAAGCTCGGTGAGCTGACCGGCCTCGATCCCGAGCCTTTTATCGAACAGGAAAAGCACACCACGATCAAGCCGCTGTGGGATTTGTGGCGCTCGGTGACGCAGGATTTCTTTGGCACGGCGAGCTTTGCCGTTGTGGCCACCGAAACCTACGAGCGCGGGATCCGCAATTTCCTCGAAGGCGATATGGGCATGCCCTGCACCTTCTCATTCCGGCGGACCGCCGGCGTGAAGCCCGACAATCATGCGGTTATCGAGGCAATCAGGACGACGCCGCCGCTGATCCTGTTCGGCAGCTATAACGAGCGGATGTACATGGCCGAGGCGGCTACGCGCGCAATGTATATTCCCGCCTCGTTTCCCGGCGCGGTCATTCGCCGCCACACGGGCACGCCGTTCATGGGTTATGCCGGCGCGACTTACCTGATCCAGGAAGTGTGCAACGCGCTGTTCGACGCGCTGTTCAACATTCTCCCGCTTGCTGCCCAAATGGACGAAGTCGAAGCGACGCCAGCGCGCCCGCAAGCCGAAATCTTCTGGCAGGACGATGCCAAGCAAGCACTCGACGCAATCGTCGAGCGCGAGCCCGTGCTGGTCCGTATTTCGGCCGCCAAGCGCATCCGTGACGCGGCCGAGCGTGCGGCACGCCGCGCCGGGGAACCATCGGTCAGCGCCGACCGCCTGACCAGCATTCTTCAAGAAAGCGGGGCGATTTCGTGATTGCGCCCGCCACACAGCTTTGCCCCCAACCGGGCTCAACCAATCTTGCGGGCACGTCGTCCGCCGGATGCCGCCGGGGGCGCGCCTGTCGCTCCAAATTTTCTACCGGCAAAACTGGAGACGAAACATGAGTGATGGAAACCGAGACGAGCTCGGAACATATTTGACCGCTGCGGAGGCCAAAGAGTTCCACAAGCTTTTTGTACTGAGCATGGGGTTCTTTACCCTGATTGCGATTATCGCACACACGCTTGTCTGGGTCTGGCGCCCGTGGCTCGGCGCACCGATGCCGATGCAAAGTGCCAGTCTGACTGATGCGATGCAGGTCGCACAGACCGCGATCACCACTTTCTTCGCATAAACCTAGATACAAAGGAACTTTCCCATGTGGAGAACTTGGATGATGTTCGACGGGCGCCGCCTTCTGGCCGCGCTTGCCATATTCCTCTTTACGCTGGCGGTTTTGATTCATTTCATCCTGCTCAGCACCAATCGGTACAACTGGCTTGACGGTCCGCAGGCGGCGGCACCCGCTACGGTCGTTGCGCCTGCACCAACGCAGTAACAACACCGTTCCGACGGGCGGGGCGGCACGGATGATCCGTGTCCTCCCGCACCGGAGGCAAAAATTTTAAGGGCACCCTCGGGCCGTATCGCCGGGGAAAGCGGAGACGTGTCATGGCGTTACTAAGTTTCGAACGAAAATACCGAGTGCGCGGGGGCACGCTTGTCGGTGGTGACCTGTTCGATTTCTGGGTCGGACCCTTTTACGTGGGGTTTTTCGGCGTCACGACGTTGTTCTTCACGATATTGGGAACCGCACTGATTTTCTGGGAAGCTTCGCAGGGGCCGTCATGGAACCCGTGGCTGATCAGCATCGCGCCACCCGATCTCGAATATGGGCTCGGTGTCGCGCCACTGCTGAAAGGTGGCGTGTGGCAGATCGTGACGATGTGCGCGGTCGGCGCGTTCGTGTCGTGGGCGCTGCGCGAAGTCGAAATCTGTCGCAAGCTCGGCATGGGCTATCATGTGCCGATTGCGTTCGGCTTTGCGATCTTTGCCTATGTGACGCTGGTCGTGATCCGCCCGTTCCTGATGGGGGCATGGCACTGGGGCTTTCCCTACGGTATTTTCAGTCACCTCGACTGGGTGTCGAACACCGGATACCAGTATCTCCATTTCCATTATAATCCGGCGCACATGATTGCCGTGTCGTTTTTCTTTACGACAACGCTGGCACTGGCGCTGCACGGATCGCTGGTCCTGTCGGCGGTCAATCCGCCCGCAAAGGGACCCGGCGGGGGCGAAGTCAGATCGCCCGAATATGAAGATACGTTTTTCCGCGACATCATCGGTTATTCGGTGGGAACGCTTGGCATTCACCGCGTCGGACTGTTCCTTGCGCTCAATGCCGGCTTCTGGAGCGCAATCTGCATTGTCATCTCGGGTCCGTTCTGGACGCGCGGATGGCCGGAATGGTGGACCTGGTGGTTGAACCTGCCGGTCTGGTCTTGAGGGGAGCCTGAGTTATGGCAAGCTATCAGAATATCTTTACGCAGGTCCAACTGCGCGGTGCTCCCGAACTCGGCATGCCGCTTCCCGCGGGTGACGCAAAACGCACCGGCAAGGGATCGTTCAATTACTGGATGGGCACGCTCGGAAATGCGCAGATCGGGCCGATCTATCTCGGCACGCTCGGTGTGCTGTCACTGGTGTTCGGCGTGATTGCATTCGAAATCATCGGGCTCAACATGTGGGCATCGGTGAATTGGGATCCCGTCCAGTTCCTTCGCCAGCTGTTCTGGCTCGCGCTCGAACCGCCCGGACCCGAATGGGGATTCAGCCCGTTCGTGCCACTGAACCAGGGCGGCTGGTTCATCCTTGCCGGGGCATTCTTCTCGCTGTCGGTCATCCTGTGGTGGGCACGCACTTATCGTAGGGCGCGGGCGCTGGGTATGGGCACGCATGTCGCCTGGGCTTTTGCCAGCGCAATCTGGCTGATGCTCGTGCTCGGCTTCATCCGTCCGATGCTGATGGGCAGCTGGGCCGAAGCAGTTCCTTATGGCATTTTCCCGCATCTCGACTGGACGGCGGCTTTTTCGATCCGGTACGGCAACCTTTTCTACAACCCGTTCCATGCGCTTTCGATTGTCTTCCTCTACGGCTCCACGCTGTTGTTTGCGATGCACGGCGCGACAATCCTTGCCGTTGGCCGTTACGGCGGCGAGCGTGAGATCGAACAGATCACCGATCGCGGTACCGCGTCCGAACGCGCAGCGCTTTTCTGGCGCTGGACGATGGGCTTCAATGCCTCGATGGAATCGATCCATCGCTGGGCATGGTGGTTTGCCGTGCTGACCACGCTGACCGGCGGGATCGGCATATTGCTGACCGGCACGGTCGTCGATAACTGGTATCTGTTCGCGCAGGAACATGGCTATGCACCATTATATCCATCGACCGGCGTTGTTGATCCCGCCACTCTCCCAGGGGCACCGAAATGACCCAGAAGCGCATTGCAATCCTGATCTCGACCAGTCTGTCGCTAACGCTGGCGGGTTGTGAATTCGGCCCGAAAGCGACCACGCAAAACGGCTATCGCGGCACTGCCATGAATCAGGTCGTCAACAACAATTACGTGACCCGGCAACAGGCGATCCCCGCCAACGTCTATGAAACACCCGACGATAGTGGCCCGCGCGCCAGCGAAACCTATCAGAATGTGCAAGTCCTTGGCGGAGTCAGCACTGAACGCTTCAACCATTTCATGGCGAACATGAATAACTGGGTGGTGCCGGCGGGGTTGCCCGAAAGCGAGCAGGGATGTAATTATTGTCACAATCCCGCGAACATGGCGTCTGATGAAAAGTATCAGAAAGTCGCCGCGCGCAAAATGATCCAGATGACGCAGAACATCAATGCGAACTGGTCGAGCCATGTGCAGGGCACCGGTGTCAGTTGCTGGACATGCCACCGCGGCAACGCGATTCCGCTCAATCGCTGGTCGCTTGACGGACCGGATGGCAATGGCACGATCGTCGGCAAGAAATATGGGCAGAACACGCCCGATCCGCGTGTCGCCTTTGCCTCGCTCCCCAACCAGGGCTTCGCGCGCTACATTCTCAATACCGGCAGCATGAACGCGCGGGTGAACAATACGCAAATCCATCCATCGGCCGATCATGTCGTATCGACCAAGGAAGCTGAAAAAGTTTACGGCTTCATGATGCACATGTCGTCGTCGCTCGGTGTGAATTGCACATTCTGTCACAACAGCGGCAACTTTGCCGGGTGGAACATGAGCACGCCGAAACGCGCGCTGTCATGGTACGCGATCCGCATGGTGCGCGATTCGAACGAGAAATACGTGACCGTGCTCAATGACGTCCTGCCCGCGAGTCAGAAAGGGCCGCACGGCGATCCGTACAAGATCAATTGCTCGACCTGTCACAACGGCATCAACAAGCCGATGTACGGCGTCAGCATGCGCAAGGAAAACCCGGTGCTGTGGCCGGCGACCTATACCGAAGTCGACACGCCGCTGATGGGCATGAAAGCGCCTGCCGCCGATCCGAAAGCCACGGCAGCAAGCTGCGATGCCGACTTTGCCAAGGCACTTGCAGGCAAGACGGTCGAGTTCGATACCGGCGCGGCGACAATCCGATCGACGTCGGCACCGTTGCTCGACGGTCTGGTCCAGATCGCCGGACGCTGCTCGCGCTTCAAAATGGCGGTCGAGGGGCACACCGACATGACCGGCAACGCGGCTGCCAACCTGACGCTCAGCCAGGCGCGTGCGACGGCAGTCGACAAATATCTGTCCGATCGCGGTGTCGCTCCCGCGCAAGTGATCGCCATGGGTTATGGGCAGACGCGTCCGATCGACACATCGGGCACGCCGGCGGGCAATCAGCGCAACCGGCGGATCGAGATCAACGTTGGCGCCGCTGCTGGCGGCGGTGGATTGACCGCCGGGCGGTAAATCGATGTGCCGGGCTGCTGACGTGGATCAGCGACCCGGCGATCGGCATTGATCCGGACCTTCGCAGCTAACCGCGATAAGCGGGGATCGACAGTCCGCGAACGATGGCAAGCGCGCGCAAACCGAACCCGGCAACTGTCCCGGCAATCGACGCCCAGAAAACGGGTATGCCCAAAAGCAGGAGCCCGACGGACAAAGCCGCGGAAAGTGCCGCTGCGGTGACATAAATCTCGGGACGCAGGATGATCGACGGCACACCCGCAAGAACGTCACGAATAACGCCGCCGACGCATGCCGTGATAATGCCCATCATGATGGCGGGCAGGGCGGGCACCCCAAACCCGAGTGCCTTGGTCGCGCCAAACACGGCATAGACCGACAGGCCGATTGCGTCGAACCAGTCGATTGCCCGCGGCCGCCACAATCGCGTCGGCGTCACCCATGTCAAAACGGCAATGCCCAAACAGACTGCCGGAACCCGCCAGTCATGCACCCAGAAAACAGGGGCACCGATCAAAAGATCGCGGACAGTCCCGCCGCCAACACCGGTCACGAGTGCGAAAAAACAGAATGTGACCAGCGTCTGCCGGGCGCGCGCCGCTGCGAGTGCACCCGACGCCGCAAAAACTGCAATCCCGAAAAGATCGAGGCCGTCGACGAGTGGCGCAACGTGCAAAGCGATCGGCGGTATCGCGATCAAATATGAATCGCTTTGCCCTGCACGCCCATCGCTGCTTCCTTCAGCGCCTCGGAATGCGTCGGGTGCGCGTGGCAGGTGTAGGCGATGTCTTCGCTGGTTGCGCCGAATTCCATTGCCTGGGCGGCCTGTGCGATCATCGTGCCGGCGAGTGATGAAATGATGTGGACACCGAGCACCCGGTCGGTTTTTGCGTCGGCAATCACTTTGACGAAGCCATCGGTGTCGCGATTGGTCTTGGCCCGGCTGTTGCCCGCGAACGGGAATTTGCCGACTTTGATTTCGCCTTTTTCTTTTGCCTGTTCCTCGGTCAGGCCGACACCTGCGATTTCGGGGTGCGTGTAGGCGACGTTGGGAATGACATCGTGATTGACGATACCCGTTAGCCCGGCGATATTTTCGGCAACCGCAATCCCCTCATCCTCGGCCTTGTGCGCGAGCATCGGGCCGGGGACGACATCGCCGATCGCCCAGATGCCCGGCACGCTCGTTGCAAATCGAGCGTCGATGTCGATTTGCCCGCGATTGTTGATGGCAAGACCCGCCTTGTCGAGCGCGAGGCCATCGGTATTGGGTCTCCGCCCGACGCTGACCAGGACAACATCGGCTTCGATCGGCTCGGCAGCACCGCCCGCAGCAGGTTCGACCGTCACAGTGGCTTTCGTTCCCATTACCGTCACGCCGGTCACTTTAGTCGCAGTGCGGATCTCGAAACCCTGTTTCTTGAAGATTTTTGCCGATTCCTTGCGGACTTCGCCATCGAAGCCGGGCATTATCTGATCGAGATATTCAACGATCGTCACTTTGGCACCGAGCCGCCGCCAGACGCTGCCCATCTCCAGTCCGATGATGCCACCCCCGATGACGACAAGATGTCCGGGCACTTTGGGCAGTGCCAGCGCACCGGTCGAATCAACGACAATATCTGCAACGAGCTCGACGCCGGGCAGCGCGGTTACCGATGACCCCGTTGCAATCACGATGTTTTTTGCACGATAGGACTTACCCGAAACGACGACCGTGTCGGCGCCGGTAAATGCTGCAAACCCGCGCAGCCAGTCGACTTTGTTCTTTTTGAACAGGAACGCGATACCGCCGGTCAATTCCTTTACCGCCAGCGCCTTTTCGGCGTGCATCTGATCGAGGTTGAGCGTTGTCCCGCTGATATCGATCCCGAATTTGGCGAGCGCGCCCGAATGCGCTTCTTCGTAAAGTTCGGACGCGTGCAGCAATGCTTTCGACGGAATGCAGCCGACGTTGAGACATGTGCCGCCCAATGTTTCACGCCCTTCGACGCAGGCGGTTTTGAGCCCGAGCTGTGCCGCGCGGATCGCCGCGACATAGCCGCCGGGCCCGCTGCCGATAATGAGGACGTCGTAATCATAATCGGCCATTACTGTACTTTCCGCAGCAGATGAGTCGCTGGCCGGGGCAATACCCCCTCAGCGCGTGGGCGCAACCTTCGGCGGGCCCAATTCGGCGCTCATCGCTTCGAGATAGGCGAGGATTGCGGGTTCGTCGGCCGGGTCGACGGGTGCTTTGTAGACTTCCTTCATTTTCTTGATCTCGGCGATCCATTGCTCGCGTGTCAGCGCAGGCTGAAGCAGGATCATCGATGTCGAGTGGCAGGCCGCGCAATTGCGGTTCATCGCCTCGATGCCGATGCGCGGCGGAAATTGCGCCGTGTCCCGGGGTAACGAGACGGCGACATCCCTGAACGAGAATTTGTTCGCTGGCTCCTGTCCGCAAGCGGCAAGCGGCAGGAGAGCGATTAGCGCGATCCTCACGCGATTTTCACGGTAATGAACTCGACGCCGTCGCGGGCATATCCGTTCGGGTTCCAACTTTGCGTCAGCGGTTGCGTGACGCCATTCGCGTTGGTGCACCGCGGCCCGATCCGGCTGTCGGCGTATAATTCGGGCAGTGTCGCCGTCCAGCGACGAAAGCCATATTTTCCGTCCTCGGGGCCCAGCTGTGCAGCGACGATATGGCCACCACCATCCTGCACGATGAGGTCGACTTTCGCGATGCCAGTGTCGCCGCCCATCGCGATACCGCTGACGGTTTTGGGAACACGGGCACCGTCGCTGTGGCTCGTTATCCACGCACGCGGCACCATCTGGCGGATCGGGCGGGTCACAAAGCCGGTATCGCCAGGTTTTACGGTCACGCTCGGCATACGATAGGCTTTGGCCATCCAGAAATTCTGGTCCTCGCGCGTCAGGACTTCGATGTCGCTGAGCATCTTTACCCAATAAGTCGAATACCAGCCCGGAACGACGATGCGCAGCGGAAAACCGTTGAGCAGTGGCAGTGCTGTGCCGTTCATGGCAAAGGCGACAATCGTGTCGTCGGCGCGGGCAACATCGATCGGGATCGATTTGATATATTGCGGTGCGCCTTCGACAGGTGGCCGGTCGAGCCCCTTGAAACGCACGAAGCGCGCCGTGCTGCGCACGCCGGCTTTTTCGAGGACATCGCGAAGCCGGACACCGCGCCAATGCGCATTGGCCATTGCACCATGTCCCCATTGGGCGCCCGCGACACGCGGTTCGAAATGCCCGCGTGCATTTCCCGCGCACTGATTGACGGCATTATATTCGATGTGTTTGCCAGCGCGAAGGACCTGATCGAGCGAAAGCGTCAGCGGGCTTTGCACAGCGCCATAGACTGCCACTCGGTATCGCTCGACATCGATGCTGGTGGGAAAATCCCAGTGCCAGCGGACGAAATGCTGATCATTGGGCGTGATCAGGCCGCGGTCATAGACCGAAAATGGTGTTTCGAGCAGCGGCGGATGGACGCGCTGGACGATCATGTCGCGCTTTTGCGGGAAGCGCGGGAGCAGGGGGCGGGCGCTCGGACCTCCGGCAAGTCCGAGATCGATCATCCGTTGTGCAAGCACGGGCAGAGCGATTGTGGCTCCCGCGCCGGCTCCGGCAATCAAGCTGCGACGCGTGAACGATTGCATCGGGGCATGATATGCCTGGCAGTTGGCGACTGTCGAGCGCTGATCCGCTTTCGGGACAGTAAAAAACGCGATAGGACGTGCGGTATGACCCGACGCCTGCTTGCCTCCATCCATGACGTTGGCCCGAAATTCGAATCACATATCGATCAGCTGGTCGGTCTGCTCGAACGCCGTGTCGGCGCGGCAAATTTTGCAATGCTCGTCGTGCCCGATCATTGGGACGAAGCGCCATTGTCGGCATCGCCCGCCTTTCAGGCGAAATTGCGCCGCTGGGCCGATGGCGGGGTCGAGATGTTCCTCCACGGCTGGCGGCACCGCGACGACGCTGCAGTACGGGGTTTTGCCCAAAAGCACATGACCGCGGGCGAAGGTGAATTTTCGGCGCTGTCGGCGGCCGAAGCCGGTATCCGCATCGCCGACGGCCGCAAAATCATCGAGGATGCCATCGGCCGCCCTGTCGCGGGATTTATCGCGCCGGCCTGGTTATATTCGCAAGGGGCGATCGACGCCGTGCGCGACGCAGGGTTCGCGCTGGCCGAGGATCATCTGAAAGTATGGCAACCGGTATCGGGCCGCGTCGTGGCGCGCGGACCGGTGATCACATGGGCCAGCCGCAGCCGCAGTCGCATTCGAAGCTCGCTGATGGTTGCAGCCGCTGCACGGGCCTTGCCGCACGCCCTGCCGACGGCGCGTATTGCGGTTCACCCGGGCGATGTCACGGTCCCGGCTCTGCTCGACAGTATCGATGCGACATTTGCCCGTTTCGCCGCCACGCATGTCGTTTCGCGCTATGCCGATCTTACTGCCTGAATGCGCGTTCTGACATTCCTGCACAGTTTCGAGCCCGGCGGCGTCGAACGCGACGCACTGCGCTTCAACGATGCGTGGCGAAAAGCCGGCATCGACGTTAAGATCGTGCTCGGGCGCCGCGATGGGCGCCTTGCTGAGGAAGCGCCCGATCTCGATTATACAGTGCTGCAGAACGGTCGTTTGTCGACGGCCACATTCGAAACGCTGTGGATGATCGCAAAACTTCCCGCCGCGATCCGCACGCTCAAGCCCGATGTGTTGTTTTGCGCGGGCAACACATATTCGATCGTGGCGGTTGCGATGCGGTTGCTGCTTGGCCGGGCTTGCCCGCCGATAATCTTGCGTGTCAGTAATGACCTTCGGCGTATGGACCGATCGGCCGTGTTCCGCTGGCTGCACCGCAACTGGCTTAAGCTGCAGGCTCCCGTTTTTCACACGGTCGTTGCCATGGCGGATGTGATCGTGCCCGAGATCGTCGCGGAAATGAATATCGACCCGCGGCGCGTCGTTACGGTTAACAACGGGTCGATTCGATTGCCCGAAGCCGAGGCCATGGCGCGCATTCGCGACGAAACCCCGCGCTCGCCAAACCGGCGGCATTTCGTCGCGATCGGACGGCTTGTCTCGCAGAAAAATTTCAGCGCCTTGGTGAAGGCGTTCGCGATCATCGCAAAACCCGACGACCGGCTGACGATTGTCGGCGAAGGTGACCAGCGCGGGCAGCTTGAGCTGTTATCGCAGCGTCTGGGGCGGGCCGACCAGATCATGCTGCCGGGCCATGTGAACCCCGTGGGACAATTTCTTGCATCGGCCGATGCTTATGTGATGTCGTCAGATTATGAAGGCTTGCCGGCCGTCATCGTCGAAGCACTTGCTGCGGGATTGCCGATCGTTGCAACAAATTGTTCAGTGACCATGGCAATGCTGGTCGCAGATGCCGGCATAGTCGTGCCGGTCAAGGACGTCGCGGCACTTGCGCATGCTATGGATGCAATTGCCGGGCATCCGGTCAATGTCGATGCAATGCGTGCGCGCGCAGCCATGTTTACGGTCGAAACAGCGACGTCGGCCTGGACGTCGCTATTCGCTCGTGTCGTCAGTTCTTCAACAGATTTTTCAGCCCCGCAAACGGCCCGCTGATCGCTTCGCTTTCGTCGAGTACGCCGGCCTTGCGCAGCACTGCTTCCGCAGCAGGGCTGCGCGGAAAAGGCGCAACGCCAAGAGCCAGCGATTGCGCAACGGCTTCACCGATATCGACCGCTGTGCCATCAAATTCGACGAGATCGAGGTCGTCTTCGTCAATCTCGATTTCGCCGCCATCGACGGGCTGGTCGCGCGGCGGGACAAAATGAATTGCGAATGCTTCCTCGACGGTTTCGCGCACCGGAACGCCACTGGCGACGCAAGCGCGCTCGACGGTGGCATTGAGCGTGCCCAGCGCATCGACGCCGTCGGCACGCGCAAGCAGATTGGCAGTGGCGGTCAGTCCGTCGATCGCCGTCCAGCCGAATCGTCTTGCGAGCGCGGCGCATTCGGCGGCATCGGCACTGATGCCCAGCTTGTGTCCGCCCGGCCCGATATGATCGATCGGCACTCGCCGCGAAAATTCGGGCGGCGAATTGTCGGGCAGGATCATCCAAGCGAGCCTTTCAACAACGCTGCCAGCGGCACTGCGGCAACGCGCGCTTCTAATGCCTCGCTCAATACCACCAATTTATTAACGTGGTCGTCGTCCGGAGCTACTTCGCGATAGACGTTGCGGATCAGCGCGCCACGCCGGTCATCGTCGCGGTAGGCACCGAGCCGCCCGCCGAGCATGCCCATGATTCCGCCGACACGCTTGCCGACGACGAGGTCGCCAAACCCGACTTCGCGCATTGTGCCGTCCATATCGTCGATAAACACTTCGGTCAGCAGGACCGAAGGCAGCTTGCCCTGTTCGCCTTCGGTTTCAAGTCGCAGGAGGACGAGCGACAAAACCAGCGCGACGACATCGAACCGACCGTCCATTGTGTCGGGTACAGCAGCGTCGCGATACCATTTCGGGTCGCGCGCTTCGGCTACGACACTGTTGTACAGCGGCATCAATGCCGACCGGTCGCGGGGATCGCCGAAAAGCTTTGACCAGAAACTCATGTTCACTCCGCTTGCCGTGCCGTCGTCGCGCGCATATTGAGGGCGAAAGCCCCGAGCGCAAGACGAGTGATAGAAATGAAACGTGCCCTGATCCTTTCCACCGCGCTGATCGCGGTTTCCATGACCAGCGGTTGTGCGCGAGTGCGCGGCCATCAGGGTTACATCGCCGACGCGCTTTTGGTCGATGCGATCAAGCCGGGCGTGGACAATCGCGAGTCAGTGGCAAAGACGCTCGGCCGTCCGACGTTTGAGGGACAGTTCGATGCCAACGACTGGTTCTACGTCGATCGCGAAACCAAGCAGCTTGCTTTCGCGCTGCCGCGTGCCACCAAACAAACGGTCCTGCGCGTCAGTTTCGATGCAGCGGGCAACGTCACCGCCGTTGAAAAATCGGGTATCGAAAAAATTGCGGCGATCCGTCCGATGGGCGACAAAACCCCTACGCTCGGCCGCAACCGCAGTTTCTTCGAAGAAATTTTCGGCAATATCGGTCAGGTTGGATCGGTCGGCCAGGGCGGTGGCACGGCGGACAATCCCGACGGCGGCAATTAAGCGGGAGCGAAACGGCGTCGTTTCCCAGCAGTGCTTGCCATGACCGCTGGCCCGCGCCAGTGTATTCGACAGCATCGACAGGGGAAGGAACGTACGCATGTTCAATATCATCGGCTGGATCGTCGTCGGCTTTATTTCGGGCGCACTGGCGCGCTTTTTCTATCCAGGCGCAGTCGAAATGGGCTGGATCATGACAACCATACTCGGCATCGGCGGGTCGTTTGCCGGCGGCTTTATCGGGTCGCTGTTCACCAAGGAAAAGGACATGGGCAAGCTCAACAAAGCTGGTTTCGTCATGTCGATCATCGGTGCGATGGCATTGATTTTCCTTGCTCGCATGTTCGGCGTCGGCTGATCGAACAGAGGATTTTTGGCATTTGATCGTTGATGCAACAATTGCCGGCCTGTGGGGTTCGGTAAGTCTCGATCAAAGGATTGCTGCATGACACCAACCAAAATTGCTCTTTTTGCGACTCTCGCCGCCGCGGCGACGGTTATTACGCCAAGTGCGTATGCACAGCGCGGGTGGGAAACGATCGGATCGCGCGAAGTGAACGGCGGCGTTGATCGCGACATCATTCCGGTGCGCGGCAATGACCGTTTTCGCGCGGTGCGGCTTTGCGCGCAGGGCCGCCCGGTGCGCGTTTTCGACGCCGATGTAACCTTTGCTAACGGCCGAAATCAGGACTTGCGCGCTTCGTCGCTGCTTTCGCCCGGCGAATGCAGCCGTCCGTTCAACCTGGCCGGCCGGCAGCGCAACATCAAGGAAGTGCGCCTGAGCTATGCCAAGTTCCGCGTTTTCGCAAAGCCACCGCGCGTGATTGTCCAGGCCCGCTAAAATGATTGGCGGTGCGGTCGTTCTTGGTAACCATGAACACCGCCCGCCAAACGCAAGAAGAACGTGCAGCCGAGCGGCGCCGTGTCAACATCCGCGCGTTAGTGCGTGAAGCGGGATCGGCGCGCGTCGACATCGATGTGGTCGATTTGTCCGAAAGCGGATTTCGCTTCGAAAGCTATCATGCTTTTGCGCCCGGCACGCGTGTGTTCATATCAATGCCGACTTTTCAGCCACTCGAAGCCGTAATCGCGTGGCGCGGGTCCAATCAATATGGTTGCCGGTTTCTGAAGCCGCTGCATCCGGCGGTGTTTGACATGATTGCTGCTCGCTTTGGGTGAGCGGGCGTTATAGGCACGGCATTCACCGACTGAAGGAAGCCGTTATGGCAAAGAGCCAGAAGAAATCGAACAAGGAAGTCCGCAAACCAAAGGCGGAAAAGACGCCAAAGGGTAATGCGTCAAATCCTTCGACGAAAAGCAACCCTGTTGGAATCGTCACGATCAAGAACTGAAGTGCGCGATGTCCTGCGGCTCGTTCTTGCGCTGATTTATCTGATCGCGGGCGTGGCGCACATCGTTTCGCCCGCCGGGTTCCTGCGGATCACGCCCGGATGGGTTCCCGCGCCGGACATCGTCGTGTTGTTTACCGGGCTGTGCGAAATAATTGGTGCAGTCGCGCTCGCTTTCGTGCCCGCGCTCCGCCGTGCGGCCGGTATCGGCCTTGCCCTTTATGCGATTTGCGTATTCCCTGCGAATATCAATCACGCCTTGAACGATATCGCGATCGGTGGCGTTCAGCTGAGCTGGTGGTATCATGCGCCGCGCTTGCTGTTTCAGCCGGTTGCGGTGTGGTGGGCATTATGGGCGGGTGGCGTAATCGACTGGCCGTTTGGAGCGAAAGATGACCGAAAATCTCGATGATCACATGATCGACACGCCCGACGGGCCGATGACGTGGGCCGCATGGAAGAAAAAGCACCCGGTGCAAGTGCCGTCACGGCGAACCAAGGGCAAGGATCTGCCCGTCAAGGTAAAGCGATTTACCGACAAAAAGGCCTAGTACCGGGGCTAGAATCGTAACGATTTGCGCGTCATAAGCGGCGTGATGTTGCTCGCCATGCTTTCTGCAATCACCATGACGATGATCGTCGGGATACGGTACCTCGTCGTCAGTGGCGCGTTCGCTTTTGCGACGTCGAAAGTCCGTCCCGGCCTGTACGAAAAGCTGACACCGCAGATTCGCCGCGAAATCGGATGGAGCTTGCTGAGCGCGGGTATATACGGCGCGCCGGCGGGCATCGTCGCATGGGGCTGGCAGCATCATGGATGGACACAGGTTTATTTGAACGTCGGCGATTATCCGTTGTGGTATCTGCCGGTCAGTATTCTGCTTTACCTCCTCGCCCATGACACCTGGTTTTACTGGACACACCGGTGGATGCACGGCCCGAAAATGTTCAAGATCGCTCATGCCGTTCACCATGCTAGCCGCCCGCCGACAGCGTGGGCCGCGATGTCTTTCCATCCGTGGGAAGCTCTGACCGGGGCGCTCGTCATCCCGGCGCTGGTGTTCGCGATTCCGATCCATGTCGGCGCTTTGGGGGTGGTTTTGATGGTCATGACCGTTATGGGCGTGACGAATCACATGGGGTGGGAGTTGTTTCCACGGGTCATCGTTAACGGCGCGTTAGGGAATTGGCTGATAACGGCATCGCATCATCAACGGCATCACGCCGAATATCGGGGAAATTATGGCCTCTATTTTCGTCACTGGGACCGCATTTGCGGCACCGATAAGGGTCTTGGCAGCTTTGACGATATTCGCCAGCATGACGGGAGCCGTCGCTCCGGGCTCGCTTGACGCCGGTATCGAGGGTTTTCGCAGTCAAAAGGGCAATGTGATGGCTTGCCTCACAACGCATCCCGAAAATTTCCCCAATTGTCAGAATGACCCCGAAGCGCGCCGGATGACCGTGCCGACGCGCATGGCCGGCGAATTGAAATTCGACAACCTGCCAAGCGGGACTTACGCACTCGCGCTGATCCATGACGAAAATGGCAACGGCAAGCTCGATACGATGATGGGGATCCCCAAAGAGGGCTTCGGCTTTTCGAAAAATCCGGTGATCCGCTTCGGACCGCCCAGTTTCCGGTCTGCGCAAGTCGTGATCACCAACAACGGCGTGGCCGAGACAGTCAAAGTCAAATATCTTCTGTAATCGAGCGGTTTTTTCAGCCGACGGGGATTGAAGCCGTCGCGTCTGTGCGCCATTTTCGCTGCAACCAAAGGTGGAGAAAATGTGATGTGCGATGAACAGACGGAACGCGATCTCGATCAGTTGAGCCGCCGCGACCTCGCATCGATTGCCGGCAGCCTCGCCATTGCGGCGGCGTTCCCCGCATCGGCATCGGCGACGGCTGCAATGCGTGTAATCGAACGCGCCGTTTCGGTCAAAACACCCGATGGCGTGACCGACGCTTATTTCGTCGCACCCGCAACGGGCAAGCATCCGGGTATTATCGTCTGGCCCGACATTTTCGGACTGCGACCGGCGTTGCAACAGATGTACAAGCGGCTTGCGGGATCGGGCTACGCTGTACTTGTCGTCAATCCATTCTATCGCAGCGGCAAAGCGCCGGTAACGCCGCCGGGTGCGCAATATGACGAAGCATTCCGCGCAATCATCGGCCCGATGCGCGCGCTGTTGACTCCGGATGCGGTCGCGCGCGATGCCAAAGCGTTCGTCGCGTTTCTCGACGCGCAAAAAAGCGTCGACCGCAAACGCAAGATCGGGACAAGTGGTTATTGCATGGGCGGTGCACTGGTCCTGCGCACCGCCGCAGCAGTGCCCGACCGGATCGGCGCCGGCGCGTCGTTTCACGGCGGTTCACTCGCAACTGATACTCCCGACAGCCCGCATCGGTTGATCGCGGCGACCAAAGCACAGTTCCTGATCGCAGCGGCCGCCAATGACGATCAGAAAGATCCCGAGGATAAAAACCGTCTGCGCGCTGCTTTCGATGCCGCTGGACGCAAAGCCGAAATCGAAGTCTATGTCGGCGCCATGCATGGCTGGTGCCCACCCGACAGTCGCGCGTATAATGCGGTGCAAGCCGAACGCGCGTGGCAACGGATGCTGGCATTGTTCGGGTCGGCACTCGCCTGATCGCCGATTTTCGCGATTTCCTCGGCACATTGTCAGCAACCGTTCAATTTCGGTCGGTAATCAGTCTTTATGCGCATGCGTCTCGTTGTCCCGCTCACACTTTTCCTGACGCCGACGGAAACGCTCGCCGTCGATACCGAAGCACCCGAAATCGTCGTGACGGCGGAGCGGATCGCGGGGGCTGTGGTCAGCGATGTGCCGCCCGTGCTCGAGCTCGACGAACAGGCGATCGGCAGCCTTGGCACGGCGTCGATCACCGAACTGCTGGCGACGATTGCGCCGCAGACGGGGCCGGGGCGCGGGCGCGGCGGCGGCGGACCGGTGATCCTGCTCAATGGCTTGCGAATTTCAGGCTTCAACGAATTGCGCGACTTGCCGCCCGAAGCGATCAAGCGGGTTCAGATTCTGCCCGAACAGGTTGCGCTTCAATATGGTTTCAGCGCGGATCAGCGCGTCGTCAATTTCATCCTCAAGGATAATTTTCGCGCGGTCACGGTCGATGCCGAATATGGCGGCGCGACACGTGGTGCTCTGCGCGAAAGTGAATTGCAGGGAACAGCAGTCAGCATCGGTCAGAGCGGACGGGTGACGGTCGGCGGCACCTATGAAAGCGGAACGCCAGTGCGCGAAAGCGACCGTAGCATCATCCAGCGCGCAAGCATATTTCCGTTTGCCGACACGGGTGATTACCGCACGCTGCTGCCCGGGCGCGACAGCGTGAAGTTGAATGCTGTCGTCAACCGCAAGCTGTCCGACACCATGTCGGCAACGGTCAATGCAAATTGGCAACGCGATACCAGCAATGCGCTGCTCGGCGTGCCAACGGCCACCCTGACGCAGGCGGGCCAGTCGATCACGCGTGGTTTCCTGCCGCCGCTGTTGCGCAACGCGACGACCGACGCATTGAAAGGCGGGCTGACGATCAACGGCAGCCTTGCCAAATGGACATGGACGCTAACCGCCACTTACGACCGCACGACGTCGCGCACGCTGACCGATCGCGGAGTCGATGCCGCTGCTTTGCAGCGCCTTGTCACGACGCCGGGTTCGGGATTCGATCCGTTCGCGGCGACGACCGCGAGCCCGCTGCCGTATCTGATGCGCGACACGGCGCGCCAACAAACGACGACATCGAGTGGGATTTACACCATGTCGGGCGCGCTCGCCGAACTGCCCGCAGGTGCGATCCGGACGACTGTGCGCGGTGGTTTTGGCACGACCCGGCTCAACAGCCAGTCGCTGCGCAGCGGAACAACGCAAACGACGGGCCTTGCGCGCGATGATGCCAACGGGCGGATCAACATCGACATTCCGCTGGCCGACCGGAACCGCGATGTTGCCAGTGCGCTCGGCAAGCTGACGATCAATGCCAATATCGCTTATCGTCGATTGTCCGATTTCGGCGGGCTCGTCAGTTTCGGCTATGGCCTGAATTGGCAGCCGATCGAGGGCCTCACGCTGTTGGCGAGCGCGATTGCCGCCGAAACTGAACCCGGGATCGGCGAACTCGGCAATCCGGTCGTTGTCACGCCCGCGATCCCGACCTATGATTTTGCGCGCGGTGAAACGGTGCTGGTCAACCGGATTTCGGGCGGCAATCCCGCGTTATTGAAGGAGCGGCAGCGCGACATCAAAATGTCAGCAAGCTATCAACCGCCCGACCTGAAGGGGCTGACGATCGGCATCGATTATTTCCGCAATCGCAGCACGAATCCGGTTGCAGGTTTCCCGATTTTGACGCCCGAAGTCGAAGCGGCTTTCCCGGGACGCACGATCCGCGATGCGAACGGGCGGCTGATCAGCATCGATGCGCGCGCCGTCAATTTTGCTGCCACGCGCAGCAATGTCCTGCGGGTCGGTTTCACGTTCCAAAAGGAATTCGGGGCGCGAAGCGCAAATCCGCTGATCCCGGGCGGAATCGTTCGCGGCGGACCGCCAGGCGGCACGGCCGGTGGTCCCGGGGGCACGCGGCCGGGTGGCGGTGGTTTTGGCGGTGGCGGTTTCGGGGGTGGTGCATTCGGCCGCGGCGATGGTGGCCGCTGGACGATCGGCATTTACGATAACATCCGCTTCGTCGACCAGATTCAGATTCGGACTGGGCTGCCAGTGCTCGATCTGCTCGGTGGCAGCGCAACCGGAAGCAACGGCGGCAGCGCGCGGCACAGTATCGACCTCGACAGTGGCTGGTTTAACAAGGGTATCGGTTTCCGCCTGACGGGAAGCTATCTGAGCGGATCGACCGTGACCGGGTCTACTGCGGCGTCGACGTTGAAATTCGGTGATCTGGCCGTGTTTAATCTGAATGCGTTCATCAATTTCGACACCCGCAAGACGATCGTGCAGTCGGTGCCGTTTCTTAAAGGGTCTCGGATCAGGCTGGGCGTGCAGAATATTTTCGACAGGATTCGCGACGTGCGCGATGGCAGCGGCGCGGTGCCGATTGGTTACCAGCCGGGCTATATCGATGCCCGCGGTCGCGTCATCGAACTCGATTTCCGCAAGCGGTTCTAAAAGCGCCTCAGCGGGCGACTGTAAAAATGTCACAATAACGACATTTTCGGCACGAACCTGCCAATCGATTGCAGTTTTCCATTTACTTATTGCGCGGGAGCGATCACGCCGTCCATGGATTATGACTGAACACAGTTGCAACCGCCAAAATTAAAAAAGGGTCCGACCATCGTGCAAACAATTTCAACAGCTGCGCTTCGCCGCGCTTTGCTTGCCACCGCCGCTATTTTTACCGCAACGCTTGTGCCTGGAATGGCGAGTGCGCAGCAGACGACCGCTGCAGCAGACAGTGCCGCCGATGCGAAGGAAATCATCGTCATCGGGACGCGTCGGACCGACCGTTCGGTCACTGACTCGGCTTCGCCAATCGACGTGATTGGCGCGACCGAGTTGAATGCGCAGCCCGCGGCGAACATGCTTGATGTCGTGAAAAATCTCGTCCCGTCGTTCTTCGTGGCGCAGAATACGATTTCGGACGCGTCGACGTTTGTGCGGTCGCCTTCGCTGCGTGGCCTTCCGGGCGATCAGATTTTGATCATGATCAACGGCAAGCGCTTCAACCGTTCGTCGCTGGTTCAGGTTTACAGCGGCGGCGACACGGCGCTGTCCTATGGTGCGCAGGCAGCGGACATCGGCACGATTCCGTCGATCGCAATCAAAAGTCTTCAGATTTTGCGCGAAGGTGCAACCGCGCAATACGGTTCGGATGCCATCGGTGGCGTGATTAACTATGGCATCCGTGACGACGCGGGGATCGAGCTTCAGGCACGCTACGGCCAGACGTTCCGCGGCGACGGCAAGAACAAGCAGATTGCGGGTAACGTCGGTTTCAAGATGGGCGACCGCGGGTTCCTCAATCTTTCGGCGGAATGGTTTGACGATGGCCAGACAAGTCGCGGTGCAACGCGCCCGATCGCGCTTCAGTTTGCTGCCAACAACCCGGGCCTAGCCAATCAGCTTCCGAATTTTCCGGGACCAGTGCAAATCTGGGGATCGTCGCCGGCCAATGGTTACAAGCTGTTTTTGAACAGCGCGTTCGATCTGGGTTCGGACAGCAAGCTCTATTTCACCGGGCTGATCTCGCATAGCAAAGCCAATCAGAGCTTTAACTATCGTTCACCTGTTTCAGCGACAGCGCCGTTTGTTGTCGATCTGGGCGGTGGCGTAACCGGCACGCGTTCGCCCGGCCGCAACGGTTCGTTTGCACCGATTTTCCTGACGCCGTGCCCGACCGGTAATTCGACATGCCCGGCGGGCGGGTTCGTCAATAACACGAACACATTCAGCTTCTCTTCGATCTATCCTGCGGGCTTCACGCCGCGCTTCATCGGCAAGGTCGACGAATCGTTCGGTACGGTCGGCATCAAGGGTACTGCCGAAGCTGGCTTTACTTATGACTTGTCGGGAACGCTGGGTCGTCACTCGACCGATTTGTCGATGACCAATTCGCTCAGTCCGTCATTCGGTCCGGCAAGTCAGACAAGCTTCAAGTTCGGCAAGCTTATCCAGAGTGAAATCACCGGAAACCTCGACTTGACCTATCCGCTGGAGGCGGGTTTTGCCTCGCCGATCACGCTGTCGGGCGGCATGGAATATCGGCGTGAGCAATACAAAGCCACGGTCGGCGACGCGCAGTCGTTTAATGCCGGGCCGTTCGCGTCGCAGCCTCTTTTCACAGAAACCGCACCGGGATCGGGCGTGTTCAATCGAACAACCCGGACTGACATTATCAACGGCGTCCCGACGATCGTCAATGTGACGGCCAACCAGTCGCCAGGTGCAAGCGGTTATGGCGGCACCAGCCCGCAGGCAGCGGGCACGTTCAGCCAGTCGAACTACAGCTTTTACGCCGGTGCCGAAACCGACGTGACCGAAGCTTTGAGCTTGGGCGTCGCCGGACGATATGAAAACTACAACACGTTTGGCGGCGTTGTCGTTGGCAAGTTCAACTTCCTCTACCGCGTCAGCGATGCCTTCTCGCTGCGCGG
>JANLWD010000082.1:0-1991 GCA_031364345.1 Sphingomonas sp. | reverse complement strand
AAAGCGCGGCCCGACTGGGCGTTGCTGATGGAGGAATCCGGCGAAATTGCGGGTGACCCGACCAAGCCGCGCTGGATTGTCGATCCGCTCGATGGCACGACGAATTTCCTGCACGGCATCCCGCATTTCGCAATCTCGATTGCGGTCGAAGAGCCCATGCCCAATGGCAAGCGCGAGATAACGTCGGCGCTGACCTATCAGCCGCTGACTGATGAGGCGTTTTGGGCCGAAAAAGGGCGCGGGGCATGGCTGACCGACCGGCGGTTGCGCGTTTCGGCGCGGACCGATTTGTCTGAGTCGCTGATCGCGACGGGAATCCCGTTTCTGGGTCATGGCGATTTTGCGCAATGGAGCCGGATTTTCGGCGCCGTTGCGCCCGAAGTGGCGGGAATCCGGCGCTTCGGCTCAGCGGCGCTCGATCTCGCGTGGGTCGCAGCGGGGCGGTACGATGGTTATTGGGAAAGCCAATTGCAGCCATGGGATGTTGCCGCGGGGATGTTGCTGGTGCGCGAAGCGGGCGGGTTCGTTACCGATTTTCGCGGTGGCGATCGCGCCATGGAGCGCAACGAATTTCTCGCGGCGAGTGACGGGCTGCATTCGCGCCTGCACAAGCTGGTCGCAGGCGCATTGCGTTAGTCAAATCGGTGTTTGCTGCGCTTGCGAAGGGACCAGGCCTGCCCTAAAGCGTTACTGACGAGGCGGCGTTATCCGGCCTCAATGGAGTCGTGGCTATGGCGTCGTCCGCCGCCGGTTATCTGCCGATTTTGCTGTTCCTTGCGATTGCGCTGTTCATTTCGAGCGCTTTTGTTTTTCTGCCCATGGTCGCGCAGCGGTTTACCGGAGCGTATAAGCCATCGCCTGAAAAGCTGAGCGAATATGAATGCGGCTTTCCCGCGTTCGAGGATAGTCGCAGCCAGTTCGATGTGCGCTTTTACCTCGTCGCGATCCTGTTCATCATATTCGATCTCGAAGCGGCGTTCCTGTTTCCGTGGGCAGTATCGCTGCACGGTATCGGCGTTGTCGGCTGGGGTGCGATGATGATCTTCCTGCTCGAGCTGATCCTCGGCTATGTCTATGCATGGAAAAAGGGAGCGTTGGAATGGGAGTAGAACTGGCGCGCGGCCCAGGTTCTGCAATCCAGAATGACGGGTTTTTCAACGATCTCAACGGCGAACTGACTGACAAGGGCTTCCTTGTCGCATCGACCGAAGACCTGTTTCACTGGGCTCGGACGGGTTCGCTCTGGTGGATGACATTCGGGCTGGCGTGCTGTGCGGTCGAGATGATCCACGTGAACATGCCGCGCTATGACCTCGAGCGCTTTGGTGTCGCGCCGCGCGCATCACCGCGCCAGTCGGACGTGATGATCGTGGCGGGGACACTGTGCAACAAAATGGCACCGGCACTGCGCAAGGTTTACGACCAGATGTCCGATCCGAAATATGTGATTTCGATGGGCAGCTGCGCGAACGGCGGGGGCTATTACCACTATAGTTATTCGGTTGTGCGCGGATGCGACCGGATTGTGCCGGTGGACATTTACGTGCCCGGGTGCCCGCCGACGGCCGAGGCATTGCTTTATGGCATCATGCAGTTGCAGCGCAAAATCCGGCGCAGCGGGACGATCGAACGATAATGCACTCGGCTCCTGTCTATGCGCCGAACAAGGGCGTGATTGCTGCCGCGAAGAAGGCGTGCGGAAAAGCTGTGCTCGATGCCGTCGATTTGGTTGGCGAGGTCACGTTGACCGTGAAGCGCGAAGCGATTGTCGAAGTCCTCACTGCGCTGCGCGACGAGTGCGGCTATCAGCAGTTGATGGAGATCGCGGGCGTCGATTATCCTGAGCGTCCCGAGCGTTTCGAGGTCGTTTATCACTTGCTATCGCTGACCAAAAACCATCGCATACGGGTCAAGGTCTTAACCGATGAGGTTAAGGCAGTTCCGTCAGTCACAGGCTTGTGGCCAGTTGCGGGCTGGCTCGAGCGCGAAGT
>JANLWD010000077.1:0-2816 GCA_031364345.1 Sphingomonas sp. | reverse complement strand
CCAGGCACTGAATTCGGCGAGCACGTCCCGATAGAGCTGCCGTTTGAACGGCACGATGAGGTCGGGAAGATGCCAAGGGTCGGCCCATTGCCATGCGTTAAATTCGGGATCTTTGGTCGCAAGATTCACATCAGCGTCGACGCCTAAAAAACGCGCAAGGAACCACGCCTGCGTCTGCCCGCCGAATTTTCCTCCCCAAAGGCGGCCATGCATTTCGGGCGGGAGGTCGTACAGCAGATCGCGCGAAGCGCGTGCGACGATCTTTACAAGGTGCGGACCAATGCCTGTTTCTTCCTCGAGTTCGCGCAACGCGCCGGCCTCGGCCTCTTCACCCGGATCGAGCCCGCCCTGCGGCATCTGCCACGCATCGACTTTGGAATCGATCCGTTGCGCCACGAAAACCTTGTTGCTCGCATTAAGCAGCATGACCGCGGCCGCGGGGCGGTAAGGAAGCGCGTTCATGCGTATTCGGCGACCATTGCTTTGAGTGCGGCAAAAGCACCGGCAATATCGGCCTGTCCGGATGGGATCGCTTTGCGCAGATTGATAAAGCCATGGATATTGCCAGTAGCTTCGCGAAAAATTGTCGGAACGCCGGCATTGATGAGCGCGGCGGCATAGGCGCGACCCTGATCACGTAACGGGTCTAGGCTGGCAGTAAGGATCAGCGTCGGTGGCATGCCCGCATGATTATAACCGAGCGGCGCCGAACGAATGTGTCCGGCCTCTGCAGCGTAGGCGTTCATGAAATAGTCCATGGCCTCGACGGTCAAAAGCTTGCCGACGCCATGGTCATGATATGACTGCCAGTCGTTATGATCGGCGACGACGGGATAAATCGGGAATTGCGCGATGACGGGCACGGCCGCGGGATTGTCGCGCAATGCCATCGTTACGACGATCGCAAGATTGCCGCCAGCACTGTCGCCCGACGGGATAAGTCCGGTGCAGGGAATATTTTCAGCGATCCAGCGTGTTGCGGCTTCGCAATCATCGGGCGCCGCGGGCCATGGATGTTCAGGCGCTAGCCGATAATCGATCGCGATCACAGGCATGTCGAGCGCGCGCGCAGCTTCGGCACAATAGGGTTCGTGCGTTTGCAGATCGCCGATGACGAAACCGCCGCCGTGAAAGAAAACCATGACCGGACCAGGAGTGCGCGTTTCGCGGGCATCGTAAAGGCGAGCGGGAATGGTGCCGTCCGAGCCGGGTATCGACAAGTCCCTGATTATCGCAAGTGGACCGGTCTCAGCTTCGGCAACCGGTCCCATCGCAACCATCTGTGCTCTGGCAGCGACGGGATCGAGCTCGTGCAATTTGGGCGTTGGCAGGTTATTCAGAAACGTAAGAAACATCTGAACATCTGGTCGTTCGGTCGTCGTCGTCATTAGATTTTGCCCTCGTCATCGTGCGATTTGCGATCTAGCTAGCCGGGATGCTGCACGTCGTCCATCACCCCGAATATGTCGTGACGGCGACCGGCGGTGCGCATCAGTTCAGCAAATATGGCGTCGTCATGGACGTTCTGCGTCGTGATCCGCTGGTCGAACATTTGCCTGAAACAATGCCGTTGCGCTGGATAAAAGCGGCGCACGATTCAGATTATGTCGCTTCTGTCGTTGCCGCTCACGTTGCCCCGGTCATCGAGCGGCGAATTGGCTTTGCTGTGACGCCGGCCGTCGCGCGGCGTGCCATCTTGTCGCTTGGCGGAACGTGGCTGGCGGCGAAATTGGCAATGGAACACGGCTTTGCCGCGAATGCTGCGGGTGGAAGTCATCATGCTTTGCCCGATAGCGGCGCCGGATATTGCGTGTTCAATGATCTTGCGGTCGCGGCATTGCGCCTGATCGGTGACGGCGATGCAACGCGGATTCTGATCGTCGACCTCGACGTTCACCAGGGCGATGGAACGGCGGTGATCCTGGCAGGACGCGAGGATGTGGCGACGTTATCGATCCATGCCGAAAAGAATTTCCCGGTTCGCAAAGCGCAGTCGACGATGGACGTCGGTTTGGCCGACGGCAGCACTGACGGCGAGTATATTACTGTCTTGGAGTCCGCGTTGGATATTATGATCGAGCAAAATCGCCCCGATTTGATTTTATATCAGGCGGGTGTCGATGTTCACGTTGATGACAAGCTTGGCCGGCTGGCACTGACCGATCAGGGGATTGCCGCGCGCGATACGATTGTCGCACGGCGCGCGCGTTCGCTTGGCATTCCGCTCGCCAGTGTCCTTGGCGGGGGCTATGGCGACGACGTCCACGCCGTTGCTGCGCGACATGCAGCAACAATGCGGACATTGGCCACGGCCTATTTCGATTGATTGCCATGAGAGATTTACTACTTTGGCGCATACGGTGGCGCGTCGTAGAGCACGCCACCGATTCAGCAGGATGATTTATGGCCACCGCCGCACAGTTATTGCCGCCGCAGGATAATGCAGCCCCCGACCCCGAAAACATCGTCGTTCGTTTTGCCGGGGATAGCGGCGACGGGATGCAATTGACCGGAGGGCAGTTCATGCTGTCCTCGGCGCTGGCAGGGAACGATTTTGCCACTTTTCCCGATTTCCCAGCGGAAATTCGTGCGCCGCAGGGCACGTTGTTCGGCGTGTCGGCATTCCAGATCAATTTCGGATCGTCGTCGATCGAAACTGCGGGTGATGCGCCTGATGTTCTCGTTGCAATGAATCCTGCGGCATTGAAAACGAACGTCGAGGATCTGAAGCCGGGCGGGTTGATCATTGCCGATGAGGGTGAATTCGGGACGCGGAATCTGGCAAAGGCCGGTTATGACGTGTCCCCGCTCGGCGA
>JANLWD010000061.1:0-5893 GCA_031364345.1 Sphingomonas sp. | reverse complement strand
CGAGGAAATCGCGGGCCGCGTGCCACTGTTTCCGCCGCTCACGGCGCTGCGTATCGCACAGGACCGGATCGCCGAAAAGGAATTTGCGGCGGCTCAGGGCGGGCGCACTGCGGCATGGGCGCGTGTCGAAACGCGTGCCGGCCTCGACACGGCGATCGCGCAAATCGGCACGCCCGCGATCTTGAAAACGACGCGCTTCGGTTATGACGGGAAAGGACAGGCGCGGATTGCGTCCCCATCCGATGCCGATGCGGCATGGGAGACGATCGGCGGTAATCCGGCGATCCTTGAAGCCCGAGTTGCCTTCGACCATGAATTTTCGATTCTTGTCGCACATGGTCAGAACGGCGCGAGCGTGACGTGGGACGCGTCCGAAAACATCCATACCGACGGTATTCTCGCGACATCGACCGTGCCGCCGCATGCCGACATTCTCGCTCAGGTCGATGACGCGAAACGACTGGCAGTGCGCATTGCCGATGCGCTCGATTATGTCGGCGTTCTGACACTCGAATTTTTCGCAAGCAATGATGGGCCAGTGTTCAACGAAATGGCCCCGCGCGTCCACAATAGCGGCCACTGGACGATCGAAGGGGCTGTCACATCACAATTCGAAAATCACATCCGCGCGCTCTGCGGCCTCCCGCTGGGCCCGACTGATCTGGTCACGCGGCATGTGGCGATGCGAAATCTGATCGGTGACGATGCCATGCGCTGGCACGAATTTGCGGCCGATCCCGGCACGCACCTTCACCTTTACGGTAAAAGCGCTGCTAGTGCCGGCCGCAAAATGGGGCATATAACCAAATTGGGCTAGGCGCGGGTGCCGGTCATCGGACTGGTGCCGAACATGCCAGCCTTGACGCCGCCGGTCAGCGTGTCGCCGTCGATCGTCGCATCGCATTCGAGCACCATCGGCATCGGCACTTTCATGTCCATGGTCCACGTCAGCTTGTTGCCGTCGACCTTGCCATTGTCACAGCTCAACGACCCCATCGCTCCGGCATTGGTGCCTGACCACGTTCCGTCACCATTGTCGGTCACGGTCATCACCGATTGCTGTTCACCCAGCGGTGATTTGACGACGCAATTCCACGATCCTGCTACGTTCGACATTATTTTCTCCTGGTTCAGTTCACTATTTATCAGTCGGGGGTGCGAGCATTTCAACGGGCAGCCCGGTTTTGGCAAGCTGCGCTTTAACGCTCGCGGCATCGCCGACGACGATCCATGTCAGCTTGGCCGGATTGAGCACGCCGCGCGCCGCGGTGTCGAAATCGGACGTCGTCATCGACCGGTAGCGCGCGGGCAGTTTTTCATAATAATCGTCGGGCCGGTTCAGCCAGATGCTCCGCTGCATCGCGCCGAGCACGGCGTCGGATGTTTCGAACGCACCCGGCAATTCGCGGATCGACCCGTTCGTCGTGCGGTCGAGTTCGGCAGCGGTCGTGCCTTTTGCTGCCAGAAAATCGTTCATCTGCGCCAGGATGGCGACGACCGAATCACCGGTCCGGTCGGCTTGCACCGGCGCGTTGAGCGTGAAAGACGTACGCCCCTCGTTATTGTTCACGACCGAATACATGCCGTAGGACCAGCCCTTCGTTTCGCGAAGATCGCTGTTGAGACGTGACAGGAACGACCCGCCGAGCACGTCATTGGCCTGACGCAAGACGACAAGATCGTCTTTGCCAGTCTTGTCGAGCACGACCCCGCCAAGAATCACCGACTGCACCGAACCGGGCCGGTCGATCAGGTAAATCTTGTTCGCGGGCGCGGGGATCGGCGCCGTTGCAGATTTGATCGGCTTAGGGCTCGTCGGCCGTGTCCAGCCACTGAACGCGGTTTCGAGTTGCGGCTTGAGCGCGGCCAGTGTCGTGTCGCCAACGACGAAAATCTGGGCATTGTCGGGCCGTATCCAATCACGGTGGAAACGCATGATGGCATCGCGCGTGATCTTTGCCACGCCGGCGGCTTCACCGCTCCCGCCGCCTGCATTGCCGTAAGGGTGCGCCGCGCCGAACAGCAACGGCGGCATCATATAATTGGCAATTCCTTGCGGCGAACTGAGCCCGCCCTTGATTCGCGCCAGTTGCTGGCCGCGAACGCGCTCGACTTCGGTCGCCGCAAAAGCGGGATTGCGGACGATGTCGGACAGCAGCCCGAGCGACAGGCCAAGATTGGGGACCAGCGCGTACATATTGACACTCGTCCGGTCGAGCGACGCGCCCGACGAAATACTCGCACCCAGCCGTTCGCTTTCCTCGGCAATCTGCGTCGCGGTTCGCGTCGTTGTGCCTTCGTCGATCGCCGCGAGCATCAGCGCGTGCGTGCCAAGCGCGTCTTTCGGATCGGCCGATGTGCCCGCATCGAAACTGACTGAAACGCGTACCACCGGTACCGCACTGCGCCGCGCAAAGAATACCGGGATTCCATTCGACAAAGTCGTGCGTTCGATTGCCGGAAAATCGAGATCGGTCAGCATGCCGACGGGCGGTGCCGGACGCAGTGTCGATGTCGATGCGGGTGCAGATGTTGGCGCAGGCTGCGTGGGCAGCGAAGTGGTCGACGGTGCATCACCGGTCATCGCCAGCATTTCAGGAGAGACGTCGCGTTTGCCCGGTTCAATCGTCAGGTTGAACGCCGGTCGCCCCATCCATTTGCGCGCAGCCGCCGCAACCCGCGCGGGCGTGAGCCGGGCAAGCTCGTTCAGCTCAGCTTTATATTTGGCTGGATTGTTCGAATAAATCAGCCCTTCGGCAAGTGCGACGGCCTTGCCGCCAAAACCGCCGACCGATTCATATCCGCCGATCGTGCCCGACGCCGCGCGCGTTGCCACACGGCGCACTTCGTCAGCTGTCGGACCGTCTTTCAGGAATTCGGCAATCAATTCGTCGAGGCGACGCGCAACCGCCGCGACATCGCGACCGGGCTTCACATCGGCCGCGACTGACAGCAGGCCGACCTGTTCATTCGCATCCACACCCGCCGACACGTTGACAGCCGATCCGTCGCCGCGGACCAGCGCATTGTCGAGGCGGCTCGATGCCAGTCCGCCAAGCACCGACGCCGCAGCCGACAGCGCGGTGGTATCCTTGCCGTTGACACCTTCGACGGCCCACTGCCGCATGACACGCGTAAATGGCACCTGATCCCTGATAACCTTGGCCACGGGCGCCGACAGAGTTGGGACAGGCGCCGCCGGGCGCATCACTTTGGGTCCACGCGGAATGGCCCCAAACCACCGCGTCACTTTGTCGCGCGCCGTTTTCACGTCGATATCACCGGCAAGCACGAGCACGGCATTGTCGGGGCCATATTTCGCGCGGAACCAATCCTTCACATCGGTCAGGCTCGCGGCATTCAGGTCGGCCATCGTACCGATCGTGTTGTGGCGGTATGGGTGGCCTTCGGGAAACAGCGTCGCATAGGTGACATAATCGACCTGACCGAATGGCTGATCGTCGCCCTGCCGCTTTTCGTTCTGGACGACGCCGCGCTGATTATCGAGCTTTTCCTGCGTTACCGCGCCGAGCAGATGCCCCATGCGATCGCTTTCGAGCCACAAGATGCGATCGAGCGCGGCGGCGGGCACTGTCTGGAAGTAATTGGTGCGATCGAACGAAGTCGTTCCGTTATAGTCGGTCGCACCGATTTGCTGCAATGGCTCGAAAAAGTCGCCCGGCGAATTTTCGGATCCATTGAACATCAGATGTTCGAAAAGATGCGCAAAGCCGGTTTTACCCCTCGGCTCGTCTTTCGACCCGACATGATACCAGACCGATACCGCAACGACCGGGGCCTTGCGATCGGTATGGACCAACACGCGCAGTCTGTTGGGCAGTGTGAACTGCTGATAGGGAATGTTTACTTTGGCAACGAGGTCGGCAACCGGCGCCGGCTCTGCGGCAAACGCAGGCTGAGCAAACAACAACGGCAGAGCAACAAACACGGCACGCGGCATAAATCCATCCTCGATCGAAACGGGCATTCGTTTGTCTTAGCAGGGCAAAACCGACGCGCAATCGGCTAGAATTCGTCGATCATCCCGGCAAGCACGTGCAGGCAATCGCGCGCCAGCTGTCGCGATCGTTCGGGCGACCAGCCGCGTGTCGCATCGGGCGCGCCGGCATTGTCCTTGAACGGCATTTCGAGCGTCATCGACACCGCACCAAATCGTTCGGCAAGCTGATTGGTCGACATGCTGAGATTTGCTTTGCCAGCCGCAGCTTTGGGATAACCGATCTTCGTCTGAAAATCGGGTGTTTGCGCTGCCAGCCGCGACAGGAACATGTCATACAGATCACCCTGTCTCTGCGTCCATGAAGGGATGCCATGAAACCCCGCCATGAACGCATAAGGTATCGCTTCGTCGCCGTGGACATCCATCGAGAAATCGACGCCGGTGCGGTCCATTTCCTCGCGGACGAACACGACTTCGGGACTGCGTGCTGCCGTCGGTGCCGCCCATTCACGGTTCAGGTTCACGCCGACGCTGTTGGTGCGCAGATGCCCGCGCGCACTGCCATCGGGATTCATGTTCGGGACCACATAAAATGTCGCTGCGTCACGAAGCGCGGCAGCGACGGCATCGTTCGACACGAGCATGTCGAGCGCACCTTCCATCCACCATTCGGCCATCGTTTCGCCGGGATGCTGCCGTGCATAAAGCCAGATTTGCAAGCGCCCATCGCCGATCGTCAGCAAATCGAGCGAGCGACCGTCGAGCGTTTTGCCAAGCACGCGGTGCCCTACGCCGGGCGCTGCCGCGATCCGGTCGATCAGCGCGGCATGGCGTTCCATCGTGTAAGGCGCGAAATAGGCAAACCACACGCAGTCGCTGTCCGGCGTGTGGCGGATTGTCAGCACGCCATTGCTGTAGCTGGTTTCGGCGCGCAGCCAGTCCTGATTGTCGTGGCTGACGCATGCCCGGTAATCGGGCCAGCCCAGCGGGTAAGCCGATCCCGAACAATTGGTAAGACGCAATTCGAGCGCTTTTCCGGCTGCGCCATCAACGCGGAAATAAAACCACTGATAAAAATCGGAATCCTTGTCGCGGCGGATCGCAAGCTTTGCGCTGCTTCCCTCGATGCTTGTTACGTCGATATTGCCGCTGTCGAAATCGCTGTGAATGCTGATGCTCATGGCACGCTGATAGTGCGACCGCTCTCGCCGGGGAAGTCTTTGAATAGCGCCTTTGCCAATTTGTCGGCCGCAAGGCCCGGCTGTGACGCAGGCGCATTCGATGGCGCTTCGGTCTCGGCGCGGCCTTCCCAGACCACACCGGCACCGCCGCGATCACGCAGCTGAACGGAGAGTCGCGTCAGGACGATTTCGTTGCTCTTATTGCCGCCGAGGCCGAAGCTCACGCCTGCACCGACACCGCCGCCATAGCCGCCCGTGCCGCCACCGATCCCGATGCTGATCGGCGACCGTTTCGGTGCCGCGGCGCGGGCCTCGCGCGTGACTTCGCTCGAAAATGTATAGCGCGCATCGGCACCGCCAGCAGCAAAGCCGAGCTGCGCCAGTTCGCGGGCCACGGCTGCGTCATAAGCGGCGCGTTCGAGGCTGGCTTCGACAACGACCGGCGCAACGGGCGCGCGAACAATGTCTTGCCCCAGGTGGAACCGCGTGACTTGCACAGGCGGGATGCTGGCTGCACATCCGCCGAGAACGAGAGCCGTGGAAAAAAGCAAAGCGCGCGTCATCATGATTTACTCCTGGAAATTCGTTACGCCTACAACATGCGACCCTGTCCCTTGTGCCGCATTCGCCTTGACTTCGCCAGCCTGCTTGCCTAGGCGCGGCGCTCGCAATTTTTCCGGATAAAGACCGCAGCCATGAAGATTCGTAACTCGTTGAAGTCGCTTAAGGACCGTCACCGCGATAACCGCGT
>JANLWD010000006.1:0-4931 GCA_031364345.1 Sphingomonas sp. | reverse complement strand
TAGACATTTGACCATTCGGGATGGTGATCGGCCTTTTCAGCCAGAATTGCGGCGCGCGTCATAAATCCGAACGCTTCGACAAAATCGGCAAACTTGAACGACCGCGTTATGGCATCGCGCGCTTCGTCATAATCCCATTCGCCGAGCTCATCGAGCGCTGCCGCGCGCTCATCCTCGTTCAGTTGCTCGATCATCTTTGCACCTCCGCTGGTCGCCGTCTATGTCGCAGCGATGGCAGGCAGCGGTCAATCACTGACGTTCGAAAATGTCACCTGCGTGCGCGGGCGCCGGTTTTTGTTCGGCGACATTTCATTCGCACTGACCATGGGCGATGCGCTTGTCGTGACCGGACCCAACGGAACGGGCAAATCGAGCCTGCTGCGTCTTGCCGCCGGGCTGCTCCGCGCCGAACATGGCGCAGTCGAACGCCACGGGGCAATTGCCCTTGCCGATGAACATACTGCGCTCGACCCGATGCTTGCATTGTATGACGCGCTCGAGTTCTGGGCAGGCCTCGACGGATCGAATACCATGTCCGCGCTCGGTTCGGTCGGGCTCGATCATCTCGCACGCGTGCCCGTGCGCATGCTCTCGACCGGCCAGCGTCGCCGCGCAACGCTGGCCCGGACACTTGCCGCAGGCGCTGAAATCTGGCTCCTCGATGAACCCGCCAATGGCCTCGACATTGAGTCGATCGCCATGCTCGAAGGTTTGATCGCAGTGCACCGGATGCAGGGCGGCATCGTCGTCATCGCTTCGCACCAGCCGATCGCTGTCGACGGCGCACAGACGCTGGCACTTGGAACTCCCGGCGGATGATGACGACGCTCATCTGGCGCGACTTGGCGCGCGCCTTCCGCAGCGGTGGTATTGCGATGCCGGTTGCGTTTTTCCTGCTGGTCGCCACGCTTTACCCGTTCGCCGTCGGTCCCGATGGCGCACTGCTGGCCAAAACTGGCGGCGGCGTTTTATGGGTTGCCGCATTGCTCGCCGCTCTCCTCCCCGTCGACCGGCTGATCGCGCCCGACGTCGAAAACGGCGTCCTCGATCAGCTTGCGGTGCGCGGCATCGCCGACGAAATTGTCGCCGTCGCCAAGATTATTGCGCACTGGCTCGGTTTTGGCCCGGCGCTCATGCTCGCAGCTCTCCCCGCAGCGGCGCTGTTGCGGCTCGATGGCGCGACCGTCCTCACTGTCGAGATTGGCCTTTTGCTTGGCACGCCCGGCCTTGCAGCGCTTGGCGTCATGATTGCAAGCCTGACCAGCGGCCTGCGCAGCGCCTCGGCGCTTACTGGCCTCCTCATGCTTCCGCTCGCGATCCCAATCCTGATCTTCGGTGCCGGCAGCCTCGGCCCGTCAGGTGTCGGTGGCCTGAAACTGCTTGCGGCGGCGTCGCTGTTGCTGGTCGCGATCGCACCATTTGCGACCGGTGCCGCGCTCAGGGGTCTGCGCGACTAGACCATCTCGCCCAGATCGCGGTGGGCAAAGCCAGCCCGCGCGCCTCTTCGCGCACCGCCAGCTCGCCGCATTCGACCGTCCCGGGCAAATCGCCGAACGCCTGGGCCATCAGTTCGCCGATCGACAGTGCTGACATCCGGATCGCATAGACCGTCAGAAACACGAACGCCGACCGCGCATCGACCAGCGCCCGGCAGTTGGCGACCAGGCCCGCCAGATCCTCCGCCAGCCGCCAGACTTCGCCCTCGGGGCCGCGCCCATATTTGGGCGGGTCGAGAATGATCCCGTCATATCGCCGTCCGCGCCGCACTTCGCGTGCGGTGAATTTGACGGCATCGTCGACCAGCCAGCGAATGGGCCGGTCGGTCATCGCCGACAGCACCGCATTGGCCTTTGCGGCCTCGACCGATTTTTTCGACGCATCGACATGGACGACCGACGCGCCTGCACTGGCCAGCGCCAGCGTGCCCACGCCGGTATAGCCGAACAGGTTCAAACACTCTGACTGCACAGGCAATTGCGCCTTCGCCCAGTCCCACACCGGCATCATGTCGGGAAAAAAGCCCAAGTGCCGGAACGGCGTTGTCTGTGCCGTAAACGTCAGGCCATCCCATTTGAGCGGCCAGCCCTGCTTGGGCACATCGCGTTCATATTCCCAGCGTCCGCCGCCATCTTCATCAGACCCCGGCACGAAAGCGCCGTCGGCGTCCCATCCGTCGCGCGCGGGTGCCCACATTGCCTGCGGTTCGGGGCGGATGAATTTGTGCGGACCGTAACGTTCGAATTTCCGGCCGCCGCCACTGTCAATCAGGCCATAGTCCGCCCACGGCGCGCCGGTCAGCGTGACGAGGTTCACGCACTGCGTTCCAACACATATCCCCGCACTGCCTCGAGCGTCGCGGGCAGCGAATCATAGCGTTCCTCGCGGTCGAACAGCCCCGACAGCCGCATCGGCAATGATGGTCGGACGCCCGTCGCGCGCTCGACCGCGTCGCGGAACTTGGCCGGATGCGCCGTCGCCAGCGTCACCACTGGCACCTCGGCAGGCAAATCGGTCGCCCGCGCTGCCGCCAGCCCGATTGCCGTATGCGGGTCAAGCACCACGCTCGCGCATTCATGTGCCCAGCGCATTGCCATTGCCATGCCATCACCATCGATCCGCGCACTGCTGAACAGGCCCGCCGCGCCCGCGCGCTGTGCATTGGTCAGCGTCATCGCCTTCGAAGTTTCGAATTCCGCCATTTGCGCCGACGTCGCTGCGCCATCGCGCCCGCCAAGATCGAACAGCAGCCGCTCGAAATTCGATGACACCTGAATATCCATGCTCGGTGTCGATGTCGGCGTGACCGTCCCGCAGCTGTAATCCCCGCTCGACAGGGCGCGGTGGAGTATGTCGTTGACATTGGTCGCAACGATCAGCCGCGCGACCGGCAGGCCCATTTTCGCCGCAACATAGCCGGCAAACACATCGCCGAAATTCCCCGTCGGCACGCTGAATGCGACCGGCCGGTCGGGCGCGCCGAGGCGGACGGCGGCGTAGAAATAATAAACGACTTGCGCCATCAGCCGCGCCCAGTTGATCGAATTGACCGCAGACAACGCCACGCGCGACGTCGTTTCCGCGTCGGCAAACATGGCTTTGACGATCCGCTGCGCATCGTCGAAATCGCCGTCGATGGCCATGTTATAGATATTCGGTGCGAGCACGGTCGTCATCTGCCGCCGCTGAACGTCGGAAACGCGGCCCGCCGGGTGAAGCATGAACACGTCGACTTTCGCGCGGCCCGCCAGCGCATCGATCGCCGCCGATCCCGTATCGCCCGATGTCGCGCCGATGACGGTCAGATGCGTATCGCGGTTCGACAAAAAGCGCTCGAACAATAACCCGAGCAACTGCAACGCCACATCCTTGAATGCCAGCGTCGGCCCGTGAAACAGCTCGAGCAGCCATTGCCGGTGATCGAGCTGGACCAGCGGCACGACGGCGTCATGCGCAAACCGCCCATAAGCCTGCGTGCAAAGCCCGCGCAGATCATCCTCGCTCAGCGCATCGCCGACGAACGGCATCATGACGGTCACGGCGGTCTCGACATAGGATTTCCCCGCCAGCCCCGCGATCACCTCGCGGCTCAGCGTCGGCCACATCCGCGGCACATAGAGCCCGCCATCGCTCGCCAGCCCCGCAAGCGTGACATCCTCAAACCCCAGCGCCGGTGCGCGCGCCCTTGTGCTGACATAATCCATCGTGGGGAGCGGTTAGCGATCAAGGCTATGGCCTGCAATCGTGCTTATGCTCCCCTCCACGCCTTCGTGGAGGAGTGTTGGGTCGGTTATCACCCCGTGATCACCTGAAATGGCCGGGGGCCATTTCGCCCGACACTGGGGGTGGCCCCTTTGATCCAAATCATGCGTCGATAATGAGAAAGCGGACCACCCCCAACCCCTCCAGCAAGGGCTGGAGGGGAGCCCATTAGCACTTACTTCACCATGCGCACCGGGACCGGAATGTTGCAAATATCCGCCCCGCCTGCTGGCCGAATGAAGAACGGATCGCGCCGGTTGGCACGCGCATCGGCAAAGGCCGCGAACGATGCGCTTTCGGTCGACAGATATTCGAAGCGCGGCACGTCCTTCACGTCGGTGCCGATGCGGATCGATGTGATCCCGGTGCGCTCCCCGGGCTTTTCATAAAAGCCCAGCGGTCCCGTCCCGCGCGGCAGGCTCGACAGATGTTCGATTCCCGAAATCACACGGCCGACCAGCGCGATATTGCGGTCCAGATGCCGCGGCGCATGGCCGATCACCGTATAAAGCTCCGCCCCCGTCCCGGCATTCGGCGGCATGTCACGCCCGACTCCGACCATGCCATAACAGTGGATGGGCCAGACATCGATGCCATCGGTTGCGATTGGCCAACCTGACGTGAATACCCCAACGCCCTGCAAATCGGGTATCGTCAGATAATCATCGGCCGAACTCAGCTTGCCATCAGCGGGCTTGAAGGCCCGGCTGAACCGAACGCTCGTCGAAACATTTGTATAGGCCTGGCTGGTTGTCGATAGCATCCCCTGCGGCAATGGCTTCTTCTCGGTCGCATCGCCCCATTGCACGACATAATTGTCCTGCACCCGGTTGATGCTCGTCGCGTCCCACCAGCGCGCGGCGGCGAGTTTGCGGATATTGCCGACCCACCTTTCAGAAAACGGCGGCGGCATCAGCTGGATCACCACGCGTTTGCCCGAAGCGAGGTCCATCACCAGCAGGTCGGACGGCGCAATCGCTACCCAATCCCCGGCAGGTGCCGCCGCGACAATCTCCGACGGGGCCAATGCAGGTTTCGGCGCGGGCGTGGCAGCTGCCGCAGCAGCGAATATGAGAAGTGTTTTCATGGGCCGCAACCTTGCGCATCCCCTCAACGCTGTCTAGGTCCGCGACTTCCAGCGATATGCGGAGCGGTGGCCGAGTGGTCGAAGG
>JANLWD010000142.1:0-29186 GCA_031364345.1 Sphingomonas sp. | reverse complement strand
GCTTTGGGAAGAATGGCGAGAAATGCCATTTCGGGTAATTTCAGTTCGTCGACATCCTTGTCGAAATAGGCGCGTGACGCCGCCTGAACGCCGAACGAATTGCGACCCAGCGCAATCTGGTTCAGGTAAAGCTCCATGATTTGCTCTTTGCTGAGCACAGCTTCGATCCGATACGCGAGAATCGCTTCCTTGATCTTGCGCGCATAGCTGGCTTCGTTGCCGATCAGCAGATTCTTGGCGACTTGCTGCGTGATCGTCGATGCGCCGACTTTGCGGCCCGACCGCGTCAGATTGGTAAACACCGCGCGGATGATACCTGGATAATCGACACCGCCATGTTCGAAGAATGTTTTGTCTTCGGCGGCGCGATACGCATCGATCAGTTGCTTGGGAAATTCGTTATAGGCAAGCTCGACGCGACGTTCACGCGCATAACTGTGTATCGGTGAGCCATCATAAGCGCGGACATTGGTCGGCAACGGCGGCTCATACGAAAGCAATTGCCGCGCATCAGGCAGATTGCGTGCAAACAACAGCCAGATGATCAGCCACCCGAGCATGACAAAGCCAACAACGACCGCAGCAATCTTTGCCCAGCGATTAGCCCACAGCCGCGCAAACCAGCCCAGGTCGCGCCGCAAGCTCAGGCGCATTGATTCGGCTTCGTTTTCGGCCATGGTCGTCGGTCATTAGCGCCCGATCAGCGCGATGCAAAGCGCCGCGCAAAATGCACATCGACCGCACGGCGGATGCCGGTCGCGATTGCCGATTTGCCATCCGATGATGTAATCCGCGCGACATCGTCAGGATTGGTGATGTAGCCAACTTCGAGCAGGATTGCCGGCGTGTCGGGCGACTTCAGCACGGCAAATCCGGCCATCCGGTGATAGTCGTTGCGAAACGCGATCATCGTCCCTTCGCGCCGGAGGAGTGCGGCGAAACGCGCCGAGGCATTCATCGTCTCGCGCTGAGCGAGGTCAATCAGGATCGAGGAAATATCGGACTTTTCGCCGCTCAGGTTAACGCCATTGATGATATCAGCCTTATTTTCGCGGGCTGCCAGCTGCGCTGCCTTGCGGTCGGATGCGACTTCGGAGAGCGTGTAGACTGTCGCTCCGCTGGCTTCGGTCACTGCTGCGGCATCGGCATGAACGGATATGAACAGATCGGCCTTCAGGCCTCGCGCGATTTCGGACCGTTCCTGAAGAATCAAGAACCGGTCGTCGTCCCGCGTCAGTGCGACCCGGACGCGTCCACCGCGGAGCAGCTCGTCGCGGATCGCTTTTGCCACCGCCAGCGTAACGTCTTTCTCGCGAACTCCTCCAGTTGGCGAAATCGCGCCGGGATCGTGCCCGCCATGACCGGCATCGATCACGACCAGCGGACGATCGGCCCGTCCGAAAATACGCGGTTTGGGCAGACCGGGCTCGGGCGGGTCAAGCGGAATGGTAATGCTGTACCGGCTGCGTGGCGGCTTTGCCGAATGTGTCACCGGCACGCGAAACCCCGGCTGGGGCAGGTCGTCGCCAACGCGCGAGACGCTGTCGACGCCTGCAACACCGAGTGTTGCCATGTCGAGCATCAAACGTGATTGGCGCGGCGCATCGGCCAGCGTCGGTGACGACGACATAATCATGGCAGCAAGAGTCAATGCCACGGGCATGACTGCTTCTTGCCGTCCCCGGGGCATCCGGGTCCAGTGGTTTAGCATGATGAACGGGTTTCCCGCTTATTTACCTGATCTCGAAGCGGACTTTAGGGCGCGCGCGGTTCAGTCATGGTGTAAATTGACGGTTAAAGCGGTTTTAACGACTGCGTGGCGCAGGTTTCGCTGGTGCTCGCACCGTGGTGCTAGTTGCGTGTTGCTGGATCGTGACAGCGGTGCTAGCGCTGCCCAGCATCGTCGGAGGGAACCCGTCCGGCGCATGGTTCCAACGACTGTGCATGATTGCTGCAGTCGATCAGGTTGACGCTCGAATGATACATGGCTTTCCGATTTCCGCTCCTCTGCCCCGACTTGGGGCCGAAGCGTTTCGGACGGCGTTTTTGCCGGCACCATTGCCCGGACATGATCATCGCGCAGACACGAACTTCACATCAACCCGGACGAAACCGGCGCGCGGGTTCGCAGCCATTTTTTCGTCCTCACCAGCGGCATCACGCTTGATAAAGCGTCGCGCCCGGAGAATTTTACATGACAATGCGTATGCTCATCGATGCGCGCCACCGGGAAGAAACCCGTGTCGCGGTCGTCAAGGGTAACCGGATCGAAGAATTTGACTTCGAATCCGCTGAACATTTACAACTCAAGGGCAATATCTACCTCGCCAAAGTGACGCGCGTCGAACCGTCGTTACAGGCGGCGTTCGTCGATTATGGCGGCGGTCGCCACGGATTTCTGGCTTTCAGCGAAATCCATCCCGACTATTACCAGATCCCAAAGGAAGATCGCGAAGCATTGCTGCGCGAGGAAGCCGAACACGCTGCCGAAGAAGAACGCCTTCGCCTCGGCGATGATCATGACGATGACGACGATCGTCATGATGATGGCGACGACGACGCGGAACCGGCGCAGCGCGGCGACCGGGATACCGACAGCGATAGCGTCGACGGGTACGACGGCGACGGGGACGACAGCGATGTGGGAGACGACGTTCCGCCGCCGCCTTCGTCGACAGCCTCGGGCAATGGCATTGACGAAGGTGCCGCCGAAAATCTTCGCCAGAAACGCATGAACCTGCGTCGTCGTTACAAGATTCAGGATGTGATCCGTCGCCGTCAGGTGCTTTTGGTTCAGGTCGTGAAAGAGGAACGCGGCAACAAGGGTGCGGCGCTCACGACCTATCTGTCGCTTGCCGGTCGCTATTGCGTGCTGATGCCCAACACATCGCACGGCGGCGGGATCAGCCGCAAGATTTCGAACGGCGCGGATCGCAAGCGGTTGAAGGTCATCATGGCCGAACTCAACCTGCCCAAAACGATGGGCTGCATCGTTCGCACTGCGGGACTGCAGCGTACCAAAGTCGAAATCCGCCGGGATTTCGATTATCTTGCACGGCTGTGGGACGAAATTCGCGAAAAAACGCTTTCCTCTGCTGCGCCGGCGCTCGTGTATCAGGACAGCGACCTCATCAAGCGGGCGATCCGCGATCTTTACAACAAAGATATCGACGAAGTGATCGTCGAGGGCGAAGCGGGCTATCGCCACGCCAAGGAGTTCATGAAACTTCTGATGCCGAGCCATGCGCGGCGCGTTCAGCCCTATGCCGATGCCGTGCCGCTCTTTCAGCGCAATCATGTCGAAGAGCAGTTGCAGGCAATGTATCAGCCGGTCGTCCAGCTGAAATCGGGCGGTTACCTCGTCATCAATCCTACCGAAGCTCTGGTATCGATCGACATAAACTCGGGCCGGTCGACCCGCGAACATGGTATCGAAGCGACCGCCGTGGGCACCAATCTCGAAGCGGCCCACGAAATCGCACGACAATTGCGCTTGCGTGACATGGCCGGCCTTGTCGTCATCGACTTCATCGACATGGAAAATAACAGCAATATCCGCAAAGTCGAAAAGGCGATGAAAAGCGCGCTTGCCGACGACCGGGCTCGCATCCAGATCGGGCGCATCTCGTCGTTCGGGCTGATGGAAATGAGCCGTCAGCGGCTGCGCACCGGCGTCCTTGAAGCATCGACGCGCCAATGTCCGCATTGCGAAGGTACTGGCCTCGTGCGGACTGCCTCGTCGGCCGGCCTTTCCGCACTACGCATGCTCGAAGACGAGGCCGGTCGCGGTCGCGGCTCGATCCTGACGTTGCGGTGCAGCTCGGAAGCGGCATTCTATGTCCTCAACCGCAAGCGCCACGAATTGGCAGAAATCGAATCACGGTTCGGCGTCCGCATCGAAATCGCCAGCGACGGCGAAGTGGAAGGCGCGCGGATGGTTGTCGAGGCGAGCGGCCCACCGCCCGCATTCACGCCGCGGATCGAGGCCCCGTTGATCGACGATGAGGACGACAGCGACCTGATCGAGGATGATGCCGACGAGGCTGACGCCGAAGCGGACGCAGAACCGCGCGAAGCACGCGATCACCGCCCGCGCGAAGAGCGTAGCGACGGTGAAACCGGTCCGCGGCGGCGTCGCCGTCGTGGGCGTCGCGGACGTCGGGAGGAAGGTGACGCCGTCGACGGCGAAACCCAGCCCGAGAGCGACGCTGAGACAGACGTCGAAGCACGCGAGCCACGCGAACCCAGAGAACCGCGCGAACCAAGAGAACCCCGCGAGCCGCGCATCGAAACTGCCGAAGAAGGCGAAGCACGCCGCAGCCGGCGGGGCCGTCGTGGCGGGCGACGTCGGCGCGGTCGCGATGGTGCGGTCGACAATACGGTCGAGGGAGCACAAGCTGCTGCCGAAACGCCCGAGGCCGTCGCTGTACTGGAAACAGCAGCACCCGATCCGATCGCCGACGAAAAGCCAAAGCGGACCCGCAAGCGCCCCGCAGCGCGTGATGATGTGGGTTCTGCGCCTGCGCCTGAAGTGGTTGCGGATGCGCCGGTCGTCGACAAGCCAAAGCGTGCCAGTCGGGCCAAAGCGAAACCGCTCGCCGACGCTCCCGCGATAGCGGCGACGGCCGAGGAGCCTGCCGCAAAGCCAAAGCGTGCCAGCCGCGCTAAGACCAAGGTTGCCGCCGCGGACGCTCCTACCCCGGAACCCGAATCTCGGGCGGCAGCAGCACAGGTCGATCAGGTCGTGGCAACCGCTGAAGAGCCGCGCCGTGGCGGGTGGTGGCAACGGACTTTCGGCGCTACCGAATGACACCGCGCTCCGCGTCATCCCTGTGCACGGGTGACGCGGACACCGCGGCAATTTCTGCGATCGTCCTCACTGCTTCACTCGCCGTTCAGTCCGGCGCTGCGACAGTCCGTCAGATGTTATTGTCGATCCGCCTGGCTGTCGCAGCAGTTGCTGCGTGCACGCTAATCGTGCAGCCGGTCTTGGCGCAGTCAGTCTTGCGCGATGCCGAGACCGAAGCACTTTTCAACGATATGGCTGCGCCGCTGATCAAGGCAGCCGGGCTCAGCCCCAAAAATGTCGACATCGTCCTGATCGGTGATCCCGAAATCAACGCTTTTGTGGCCGGGGGACAGGTTGTTTACATCCACTCCGGCCTGATTCAGGCCGCCGACAATGCCAATGAAGTGCAAGGCGTGATCGCGCACGAACTGGGCCATGTCGCGGCGGGCGATGTGCTGCGTGGATCGGAAGGCGTCAGGGCGGCAACGGGAATCACGATTCTTTCGCTCATTCTTGGTGCTGCCGCAATTGCGGCCGGCGCCGGTGAGGCGGGTGCCGGGATCCTTGCTGCTGGCCAGCAAGCCGCACTCGGCAAATATCTCGCATTCAGCCGGACGCAGGAATCGGGCGCTGACCAGTCGGGCCGTCGTTATCTCGAAACGGCCGGAATTAGCGGAAAAGGCATGGTCAGTTTTTTTCAGAAGTTACGTGGTCAGGAATTCCGCCTCGCCATCGCTCAGGACAACGGATACGACCGCACGCATCCACTGACCGGTGACCGTATTCAGGTGTTGCGCGACAGCATGTCGCAGAACGTGGCGTGGAACAAACCCACCGATCCCGCGCTCGAAGCACGATTTCAACGCGTAAAAGCCAAGTTGTTCGGGTACATCAACGATCCCAAAGATACGCTTTACCGTTATCCCGTTACCGACAATTCGGTGCCCGCCCGCTATGCCCGCGCCTATGCCTGGCACAAATCGGCCTACCCCGACAAAGCGATTGGTGAAGCTGATGCACTGATCGCGTCGGCACCATCCGATCCCTATTTGCAAGAACTCAAGGGGCAGATTTTGCTTGAATCGGGCAAACCGAACGATGCGCTTCCGGTTTTGCGCAGCGCGGTTCAGGGCACACGATACAATCCGCTCATTGCCGCGCTGTTCGGACACGCGCTGATCGCGACCGAAAATCCGGCTAATTTTGCTGAAGCCAAATCGGTCCTGCGCACTGCGATTCAGCGCGACAATCAAAATCCGTTCGCCTGGTATCAGCTCGGTACGATTTACGCGAATGAGGGCGATCAGGCACGGGCCTCGCTTGCGACCGCCGAGCGCTACAATCTCGAGGGCGCGGCTATGCCGGCATTCACTAACGCACGCATGGCAATGCGCAGTCTGCCCAAGGGTAGTAACGACTGGATCAGAGCGCAGGACATCGAACTCGTGTCACGTGCTGCAATCGAAAATGACCCACGCCAACGGCAAGCGGCCAAACGGTTGCCACCGACCGACAAATAATGAACCAGGGGACAATGCGCATTATGTTCGGATTATTCGCCGCGGCCGCCGGCGCTGCTGCGACAGTAGCGGTCATGGCAAGTGGCACCACTGCGATCGTCACAACCGACCGTGCGGCGATCGAGAAAATCGTGCGCGAATACATATTGTCCCACCCCGAAATCCTACCCGAAGCGATGGAAAATTTGCGCGCCCGTGAGCTTGCAACGGTCGTTGCCGCTAATCGAACGACAATCGAAACGCCATTTGCTGGCGCCTGGGAAGGGGCCGCAGATGCCGATGTGACGATCGTTCAATTCTTCGACTACAACTGCGGATATTGCCGCAAATCGCTTGCCGATATCGACCGTCTGCTTGCGGCTGACAAGAAATTGCGTGTCGTTTACCGCGAACTTCCGGTCCTTGGTCCGGCCAGCGAAAATGCTGCGCGTGTCAGCCTCGCTGCGGCAAAAGTAGGTAAATATGCCAGCTTTCACCGAGCCGTTTACGCCGCCGGGCAACCCGAACCGCGCGCCATCGAACGGATTGCAAAAGGGTTGGGCATCGATCTGGCCTTCGCAAGCGATCCTGCTGTGCAAACCGAAATCAATACCAATCTCAATCTTGCCCGCCCGCTTCAGATTACCGGAACGCCCGCATGGGTCGTCGGCGACCGCGTCCTGTCGGGCGCCGTCGGTTATGACGCACTGAAGGAAGCAGTTGCGGCGGCGCGCGCGCGGTAGCTACTTCGTTCGCGCAACCCAGGCATCGACCTGTCGCTCGAGCACATCGAGCGGAACGGCGCCTTGCGACAACACGACATCGTGAAAGCTGCGAAGGTCGAATTTCGGCCCGAGCTCTTTCTCCGCCCTTGAACGCAATTCACGGATTTTGAGTTCGCCGATCTTGTAGCCGAGCGCTTGCCCCGGCCAGCTGATGTACCGGTTCACTTCGGCTTCGATATTGGCGCTGGTCAATGCGGTGTTCTCGCGCATGAACGCAACGGCTTGCGCCTTGGTCCATCCTTTTGAATGCAGTCCGGTGTCTACGACTAGGCGACATGCGCGCCACATTTCGTAACTCAGCCGCCCCATGTTCTTCTCAGGTGTGTCGTACAAACCCATTTCGATGCCGAGATGTTCGGTATAAAGCGCCCATCCCTCAACAAATGCCGTAAATCCCGTCAGATATTTGCGGAACTTGGGCAGGTCCATTTCCTGTTGCAATGCAATCTGGTTGTGATGCCCCGGCACTGCTTCGTGCGCGGTCAGCGCCGGAAGTTCCCACAATGGCCGCTGGTCGAGCTTTGACGTGTTCACATAATAAAATCCCGCAATGCCGCTCGGCGGCGAACCGGCATTGTAATAAGCAGTGGTCGTTCCCTCAGCGATCTCGGCCGGAATTTCGCGCACACCATACGGAAGCCGGGGCAGTTTTCCGAAATATTTAGGCATCAAACCGTCGATGATTTTCGCCTGTTGTGCGGCCGCCGCCATCAATTCCGCCGGTGACTTGGCATAATATTTCGGATTGCTCCGCAGTTCGGCAATGAAGGCCGGGCGATCGGCATAGCCCGCTGATTTGGCGAGAGCGTCCATTTCGTTGCGAATCCGGGCGACTTCGCCAAGGCCGATCTGGTGAATGGCGTCGGCGGTCAGATCAGTCGTGGTGTGTGTGCGGATTTGCGCGGCATAATAATCGCGGCCCTGCGGCATGTCGGACGCGCCGACCGTCGCCCGGCATTTCGGCTTATATTCGCGCGCATAATAATCGGCGAACTTGCGGTATTCGGGCTCGACCGTGTTCGTGATCAGCGCAGCAGCACGCGTTTTCATCGCAGCCCAATCAGCGGCAGCCATGCCGGTCGGGGCGTTGCCAAGAAAGGGCTTGTAAAAACGCGACGCCTCAACCTTTGCCGCGATAACCCCGGTGATCGACCCTTCGAAACCGTCGAGCACCACACATGGCTGTACGAACCCGCCAGCGACCGCCGCGCGCGTAATCTTCAGCGCCTCGGTGTTGACCGACGGATAAGCGGCCAGCCGCATGAGATAACTGTCGTAATCCGCGCCATTGTTGAACGGCGAATTGTCGGCTAGCCCGACGAAATTCTGGTGCCAGCCAGCATAAGTCGAAAACAGCATCATCCGCTGGCCGAATTTGTTGCCATCGATTTCTTCGCCGAGCATCCGGACAAGGATTGCTTTGTCGGTCCGTTCGCTTTCGCTCAGCCCCGCATCCGAAATCGCGACCAATTTTGCCCGGTAATCAGCCGCTTGCTTTGCCGACCGGTCCTTTGCCGCGAGGCTGATGTCCGACACCCGCCCCGCACCGCCGGCTTCGCCGAGCGTCGATGCATATTCGGGATTTGCCGCCACCACCCACGCCCAATGCGCATCAATAACGGTTTTAAGGTCGGATGACGGCGATGCCGCAACGGATCCTGCAAAAGCAAAAGCGGCCGCGACGAAGACATATTTGAGCATGGCATCATGCCTAACGCAATAATGGCGCGTGAACAGGGGGAATATGGCAAGCCGCGCGCATCACTCTCGCGCCTTGCTCGTATAATAGCGCTCGTCTACGCCCCGCCGATGAGTGCGGCAATCGAACATATCGTGACCTGGCTGGCAGTGTTTACCACTGGCATCATCATTGCGCTCGGTTATCCCGGCGTCGCACTGTTAATGGCAATCGAAAGCGCGTGCATCCCGTTGCCGTCCGAAATCATCATGCCCTTCGCCGGCTACCTCGTCAGTCTGGGGCATTTCAGTTTGTGGGGCGTTGCCACGGCCGGGGCGATCGGATGCAACATCGGCTCGGTCGCTGGCTATGCCATGGGTCAATATGGTGGCCGGCCGATCATCGAAAAATATGGCCGCTATTTGCTAATCGACGCGTATGACATCGACAAGGCCGACCGGTTTTTCGCCCGATACGGCGATCTGGCCGTTCTAATCGGCAGGCTACTGCCCGTCATCCGCACTTTCATTGCTTTTCCCGCCGGTGTGGTGCGCATGCCGCTTCTACGCTTTCATTTCTACACATTCGTCGGCTCGTGGCCGTGGTGTTACGCGCTTGCGTGGGTCGGCATGAAACTCGGCGAAAGCTGGAACAGCGACCCGCGTGTCAAGGCCGCATTCCACAGCCTCGACATCGTGATTGTCCTTGCGGTGCTGGCGGCAGGCGCGTGGTTCGTGTGGCACAAGGTCCGTCGACGCTGATCACTCGGCCGCCAGTAACGCCTCGGCCCCGCCAAGATCGACCGAAACGAGCCGGCTGACGCCCTGTTCGATCATCGTCACACCGTAAAGCCGGTGCATCCGCGCCATCGTCACGGCATTGTGCGTCACGATCAGGTAACGCGTGTCAGTATCGCGCGTCATTGCGTCGAGCAGGTCGCAAAAGCGCTCGACATTGGCATCGTCGAGCGGCGCATCGACTTCGTCGAGCACGCACAGCGGCGCGGGATTGGTCAGGAACAGCGCAAAGATCAGCGCAACCGCCGTCAATGCTTGTTCGCCCCCCGACAGTAGGGTCAGCGATGACAGCTTCTTGCCCGGCGGCTGCGCCATGATTTCCAGCCCCGCTTCGAGCGGATCGTCGCTGTCGATCAGCGCCAGATGCGCTTCGCCGCCGTTGAACAGCGTTCCGAACAATGTCCGGAAATGACCATCGACCGCCTCGAACGCTGCGCGCAGCCGGGTGCGGCCCTCGCGATTCAAACTGCCGATCGAACCGCGCAGCCGGTGGACCGCTTCGGTCAATTCGGCAATATCGACCGCGTTGTTCTCAAGCCCGGCAACGGTTGAGGCCAGTTCGGTTTCGGCAACCAGGTTAACCGGCCCCAGCCGTTCACGCTCCATCGTGACGCGCTCGAGTCGCGCCGATTCATCCGCAGCTGCACCGACGCTCGCTGCATCGAACGCCAGTTTTTCGGGTAACAGCGCAGCAGGACACTCAAATCGCTCGCCTGCGACCCGCCCCATCTCGATGCGCCTTAGGTCCTGATTTTCGGTCCGCGCGCGCGCGCCGGCGCGGGCCTCGCGCGCAGTTGCCATGATTTCGCTCGCGGCTGCGGCGGCGGCTTCGCGCTGACGCACGGCAACTTCGGCATGGCTTTCGACGTCGGCTGTTGCCTTCACGTTACCCGCCAGTTGCGCCACTTCCTCGCGAAGCGCCGCAAGCATGTCGACCATTTTGGCCGGCACATCTGAAAGCGTGGCGCGCTCTGCGATCAGTGTAGCAGTACGGTTCGTCATGTCCGCCACGCGTTTGCCAGCGGTGCCGCTTCGCGTGCGCCAGTCGGCGATTTCGCGCGTTGCCGCTGCCTGTCGCGCGCGATCCGCGGCGACCCGGTTGTCGAGTGCGACAAGATCGGAGCGAACAGTTGCCACGGTTTCACGCGCGCTGTGTGCCGCGCGCTCAACGCGCTCCTGTTCGCGGTCATGATCGGCCACGGGAAGTGCCGCCAGTGCCTTCGACGCCGCGTCATCGTCGGCCTGCGCCGCCTGCAATTCAGCCGCAGCCTGCTCGCGACGTGATCCGGTTTCGTTCAACTGGGCAACGATCCGATCGAGCGCTGCATTTGCCTGATCCTCGGCGCGTAAGGTTGCGCGCAGGGTTGCATCGGTGGCATCGCGTCCACGACGTGCTGCGTCGAGCTTGCCATTCGCTTCGCCGAGCGCATGACCAGCGGCTGTATATTTCTGTGAAGCCTCACTTGCCGCAGTGCGAGCACCGGGCAATTGCGCTTCGACACTGAACAGCCGGTTACGTCGTTTCAATCGCTCTGCGGTTGCAGCACCGCTTTGCATCGCCGAAAATCCGTCCCAGCGACGAAGCTGTCCGTCGGTCGTCACGATCCGCTGGCCGACTGCTAATGCCGAGCCGTCGTCGACTGTGACAACAGCAATTTGCATCAATCGACGCGCCAGCTGTGGTGGCGCTGTTACATGATCGGCGAGGGGCTCGCCGGTGGGCAGTGCCGGGTCACTCGCCGCGATCATGGCGCCGCCCCAGCGTCTTGGTCCGCTATCGCCGATGTCCGCGTTCAAATCATCGGCAAGGGCCGCCGCCAGTGCAATTTCGTAACCAGGCGCGGCATGGACTTGCAACAAGGCACCCGTGGCGTCGTTCAAGTCACGCGTCAGTGCCGCCGCTTCGGTTTCCAATGCTGAGACTGCAGCGGCCGCCGTCGCTGCGGCAGTCTCGGCGTCCGACCGTGCCAGTGCGGCCATATTTCGCGCCGATTCTGCGGATTCGATCGCTGCGGCGGCGGCCTGTGCTTGCGTTTCTGCCAACATGCGTATCGCGACGGCGCGATCGCGATCGGCCGTTATTGCGGCTACATTACCCAGCGCCGCCAGATCGCGCTCGGCGCGCGTCTGGGCCAACATCGCCCGGTCGAGACGCAGCGTCGCCGCCGTCACCGCTGCCGCTGCGACGCGTCGTTCGGCGGCTTGCCGTGCGGTTTCGGCCAGGGCCTGTGCCAGCGCAATTTCGGCGGCACGCGACTGGTCCTCGGCCGTTCGAACAGCATCGATGATCGCGGGTCGTGATGCCGTTGCCGCCTTGATGCTTGCCTCCAATGCATTGTTTTCCGCCGCCAGCCGCGTCAGCGCTTCGCCGGCGTCACGCGCCAGTTCGCTTTCGCGCGCCTGATCGGCGGTCAGTTGGTCGATTTGCGCCGACAGGTCGAAAAGCCGCGTTTCTGCCCGGACCCGTTCGGCTTCGACGGTCGCAAGACGGTGACGGGCTTCGGCAGTGGCATCGCGCACATGCTGAGTGCTGGCCCGCGCCGAGGCCAGCGTGGCCGCCGCTTCGCTCGACAATGCGGCGGCGACCCGCTGCGCTTCGGCGGCACATTTCACCGCTTCGTCTGCCGCCAATGCTTCTGCACGTGCTGCATCCGCAGCGGCAACGGCATCACGCCACCGGGCATAGATCAGCCGTCCTTCAGCCATCCGGATGTCATCGGACAGTTTGCGATATCGTTCGGCCGATCGTGCCTGCCGCCGCAGCACGGCAATCCGGGCTTCCTGTTCGGCAACCACTTCCGCGACGCGCGCGAGATTGGCTTCGGTCGCTTTCAACCGGATTTCGGCCTCGCGCCGCCGCACATGCAGTCCCGAAATTCCCGCTGCTTCCTCGAGCATCGCGCGGCGCTCGGCGGGTTTTGCGGCAATGATCGCGCCGATCCGTCCCTGACTGACCAGCGCGGGCGAATGCGCACCGGTTGCGGCATCGGCAAAGATCAGCTGGGCATCGCGTGCACGCACATCGCGGCCGTTGATCCGGTAGGCCGACCCTGCCCCGCGCTCGATCCGCCGGACGACTTCGACGTCATCGCCTTCCCGTCGGGTAAGGATCGAGACTTCGGCAAACTGGCGCTGCGGGCGGCTTGCGGTCCCGGCAAAGATAACATCGTCCATCGCCGCGCCGCGCAACGATTTCGGCGATCCTTCGCCCATGACCCAGCGGATCGCCTCGAGCAGATTCGATTTGCCACAGCCATTCGGCCCTACGACACCGGTCAGCCCGGGCAAGACGCGCAATTCGCACGGATCGACGAAGCTCTTGAACCCCGTGAGCTTGACCCGCGCAATCTTCATCCGCGACTACGCACCCGCGGCTTTGAGCTTCGCCTCGAGCTGTTCCCACGTCCCGGTATTCTCAAGAACCTGCCCGTTGATCAGAAATGTCGGCGTGCCCTGAAGGTTGAATTCGGTGTTCGCGCGGTCACGCATCTTGACCAGTTTGTCGGCTTCGGCCGTGTTGGCAAGGCAGGCATTGGCTTTGTCCGCGCTGATCCCGCGCTGGCGCACGAAATTGTCGAGGCCGAGCAATGTCGCAAATTTCGTCATCTGCTGCGCCGGGGGCAGCGTGCCCATCGCCTGCTGTTCGGCGGGTGTCAGTGCTTGAACCTTGGTGAACCAGTTTGCCTGATCGGCGAACATCTGTTCGGCCAGTGGAAAAAATGGTCCCGGTCCGCCACAACGCGCAAGCAAAGTCGCGGTCAAATCCATCGGATCACGGACATAATTGCGCAGTTCATACGAAACCTTGCCCGTCGCAATATAGTTGGTCTTCAGCGGCACCGCCGATTTTTCGGAAAACTCCGCGCAGTGCGAACAACTCATCGAAGCATATTCGACCACTTTGATAGGCGCGTTCGGGTTGCCCATCTGTATCCCGCCATCGGGCGTTTCCACGACCGTGGTCGCCCACTCGGTTCCCGCAGGCGCCTTGACCGCGACAACGGGTCCGGTCGCTTTCGGCGTATCGGTCGCCTTTTCGCCACACGCAGCGATCAGCATCAATGGTACGATGAGCGCAATTATTTTCATGTCGGTGTCCTGATTTTACTTTGCCGCGATTGCCGCACGAAGTTTCGGTTCGATGTCCCGCCACGTCGCTGGCCCGGTGTTCCGGCCATTGATCAAAAATGACGGTGTTCCTTGCAACTTGCGGATTTCCCACGCTTCCTTGGTCATCGCAAGCACGGCATCCTGTTCGGCTTTGTTCGTCAGACAGGCATTTGCTGCTGCCGCGGGCACACCCCGCGCCGCCATCAGGTCGATCATGCCCGATCCTTGGGCGATGCCCGTCAGCGCATCGTTGATCGGCGCGTTTTCAGAAAGCGCATTGCTTGCTTCGAATGCCTGCGCCTTGGTGAGCAGCGCGCCCTGTGCCGCGAAAAGCGCTTCGTTCTGCGCCACGAACCGGGCGGGGCCGCCACAGCGGGCAAGCAGAGCGGCGGCAAAATCATAACGGTCGCGCACCGCATTGCGCAGTTCGACCGCGACGGCGCCCGTCGCCACATATTTTGCTTTTAACGGTGCCGCGGCCTGACCGGTAAATTCGGCGCAGTGGCTGCACGAATAACTCATATATTCGACGAGGCGGACTTTAGCCTTCGGATTGCCCACGACATAGGCACCGTTCGGTGCGCGCGTCACTGATCGGGTCCAGTCAGCCGGGCCAGCGCCGAGTGTCGCAAAAGCAATGAGTGCCAGTATCGTCTTTTTCACGAAATCTTCCCCATGACCGGTACGCCGATGTCACCCTGTGTTGCTGCTGCGACGCCGCGCGCGAGTGATTCGAGCACGGCCTTTAATTCGGGATCGGCAACCGTGCGCAGAGATTCACCAAGCTCGACCGGAATCGCCACACGGGCAAGCGGCGCGGGACGTGATTTTGGCGGCACGATCTCGCCTTGTCGGATCGCCACTTTCACGATCGCGGCATAACCGAAAAACCGGTTCACCCGTTCGATGATGGTCGGTGCGACATGTTGCATGATGGGTGCATGCGCGCCTGCCACGCACAAAGTCAGGACGCCGTCGGCGCGCTTGCCGGGTGGAAAGCGGATCGACTCGGGCGCGGAAATCACGGCATATTTGGCCCCGACGATCTCGCTCCAGCGGCTGACGACCGACGACTGCACGAAACCGAACCGCCGAAAGGCAACGCGCCCGACATCGGGCACAATCTCCGACACGCTGCGCGCACGACCGCCACGTGCTCGCTCGGGCGGCTTGTCGGGCATCGATTCGGATTTCGGTGGTTTCGACATTGCCGTCTCTCTGCCACAAGCACCGCGTGCACGTCGATACTCCTTTGCTGAAATGGTATGACACCCATGCGCGCCGGCTTGCGTGGCGCGCGCCGCCTGGCGCACCGCTTCCTGACCCCTACCGCGTCTGGCTGTCCGAAATCATGCTGCAACAAACGACAGTCGCCACCGTGGCGCCCTATTTCGAAAAGTTTACGGCGCGCTGGCCAACCGTCGACGCTTTGGCCGCTGCAGACGACAACGATGTCATGGCGGCGTGGGCGGGCCTTGGTTATTACGCTCGCGCGCGCAATCTTTTGGCATGCGCGCGCGCGGTCGACGGATGCTTTCCCGATAGCGAGGCCGCACTGCGTAAGCTGCCCGGTATCGGGCTTTACACTGCGGCTGCGATCGCGGCTTTTGCCTTTGGTCGCCGCGCCGTTGTTGTCGACGGCAACATCGAACGCGTCGTCTCCCGCCTGTTCGATGTTCAAACGCCGCTGCCGACGGCAAAGGCCGAACTTTATCGCCTCACGGACACGATTACGCCCGACGACCGCTGCGGTGACTTTGCGCAGGCCCTGATGGATCTCGGCAGCATGATCTGCACGCCGCGCGCGCCGAAATGCCTCGTCTGTCCGCTCCAGTCATTGTGTCGGGCACAGCATCCCGAAAATCTGCCGCGCAAGCTGCCGAAACCGGCTCGCCCGGCGCGCGACGGCATTGCGCTATGGACCGAACATGATGGCCGGGTATGGCTGGTGCGCCGCCCCGATGCCGGTTTGCTCGGCGGCATGCGTGCCTTGCCCAGTGGCGGTTGGGACGGCCGCGACTGTCCTGAAACGGGACAATTGCTCGGAACGGTCAGCCACGGCTTCACGCATTTCACGCTAACGCTCGCGGTGCATAAAAGCAGTTGCGCATTGCAACCTGGCGGAGAATGGTGGCCGATAACGACAATCGATCAGGCGGGGTTGCCGACCGTTTTCGCCAAAGCGGCGCGGCTGGCCATGAGGGAGAGAAATCAATGAATGAAGGCGGCTGCTCTGACATGAATTTCTCGCCCGATCTGGGTCGTCGCCAGCTTTTGGGTGGTGCTGCCGGATTGTTCGCGTTCGCCGCTTTGCCGGCACATGCCAAACGCGCCGTGCTTCGCCGGAACGATCTTGGCTGGGGCACGGTTCAGACATTGTTTGATGCGTATGTGGCCGATAACCGGTTGCCCGGCGCCGTTGCGGCAATCGCGCGCGGCACCGACGATGCCAGTTTCCGTTTCGCCGGAACCATCGCACGCGGCGATGCCCGTGCCATGGACGCCGACAGCCTGTTCCGGATTTATTCGATGACCAAACCCGTCACTGGCATCGCGACGATGATGTTGATCGAGCAGGGCAAGCTTGGTCTTGATCAGAATATCGCTGATCTGTTGCCGGCTTTCGCCAATCCACGCGTGATGATCGATCCGGCAACAAGCCTCGACGCGCGACCTGCAAACGGACCGATCACGATCCGCAACTTGCTCACGCACACCGCAGGGCTCGGCTATAATGTGGTGACGAAAGGGCCACTGCTCGACGAATATATGCGGCTCGGTATCACCCCGGGACAAGTCAGCCGCAAAACACTGCCCGGATTTAAACCGGTCACGACCGCGCCCAGCCTGACCGAATTCGCTGACCGGCTCGCCGGACTGCCGCTGATTGCCGATCCCGGCACGAAATGGAGCTATTCGGTCAGCCTCGACTTGCTCGGCCGCGTGATCGAAGTTGCGAGCGGCATGTCGTTCGACGCTTTTCTGAAACGCAGCATCTTCGACCCGCTCGGCATGACGAGCACCTATTTCCAGGTGCCCGCTTCCGAAGCGCCGCGCATGACGACAAATTACGGCGTATCGCCGCTCGGCAAATTCCCGATCGATCCCGGCCGCAACAGCATCTATCTCGACAAACCGGCTTTCCCTTTCGGTGGCGCCGGTCTGGTCAGCAGTGCGCGCGATTACGACCGTTTCCTGCTGATGCTGTCGGGCCACGGCGCCATCCGCCGGACGCGGATCATGAAAACGCAAACGGCAAAACTGGCAATGTCGAATCTGTTGCCACCCGGTGCCGTGACAGCGGGGACATTGGTTGCCGGACAAGGCTTTGGCGCGGGCGGGCGCGTCACGGTCAACGGGATCGATCGGCTGGGTGCAGGGATCGGCACTTATGGCTGGGGTGGCGCGGCGGCGACGGTCGCGTGGATCGATCCGAGCCGAGGGCTGCGCGCATGTGGCTTTGCGCAATATATGCCCGATCAGACGATGCCGTTTACCGGCGATTTCGGCAAAGCGGTTTACGCCAGCCTGTGATGCATTTTACCGGTTCGCCACTCGACCGCGTGGATCATATCCGTTCTGATTCAATGGCTTATGAAGGACTGCTTTCGGACTGGCGCGGGCGCTTGCTTGCGCTCGACGGGCTTGACCCTCGCCTTGCGCCCGATGGTGGCCTGACCTGGTCGTCTATGGGTGAGCTTTGCCAAGATACCGAGGTAATCCTGCTCGGCCTGCGCGATGAAAAGCCGCATTTCGCACCGATCGTGACGCAGGACGGCCCGGTTGTCATGCGTTCGCCCGCGATGTTCCGTGCGTTGTCGATCCTGCCCGCCGACGATGCCGCAATCTATGGCACCGCGCTGGGCCTGATCACCTGGCACAACACGCACCGCTTCTGTGGTCGCTGCGGCGGAGAGAGCGCGGTTATCCGCGCCGGATGGGGTCGCCGATGCTCGCGTTGCAAAACCGATCATTTCCCGCGCACCGACCCTGTCGTCATCATGCTCGCCGAATTTGAGGGCAAGGTTCTTGTCGGCCGCCAATCGCGCTTTCCACCGGGCAATTATTCAGCGCTGGCCGGTTTTCTGGAACCCGGCGAATCGATCGAGCAGGCCGTACGTCGTGAGCTTCTCGAAGAATCGGGGATCCCGACGACCGATGTGCGCTATGTCGCGAGCCAGCCGTGGCCATTCGGCGGTTCGCAATTGATGATCGGCTGTATCGCCGTGGCCGGACATGACCGGATCACGCTCGATACCAACGAGCTCGAGGATGCGATGTGGGTCACGCGTGATGAAGCGATCGCCGCAATGGCCAGTGATCCGGGTGCACGGTTCAAGCCGCCACCGCCGTTTGCGATCGCACACAGCCTGATGAAAGCATGGATCGCGGGCGGTTAGCCGCGCTTGCGCGCTTGTGGATATGTCCCGAGCAATCGCACCCATTTCGAATGAAAGCGCAATTCGTCGAGCGCGCGCGCAACAGCCGGATCATCGGGGTGCCCTTCGATATCGGCGAAGAATTCGGTCGCCGAAAAGCTCGCGCCACGTTGATAACTCTCGAGCTTGGTAATGTTGACGCCATTCGTCGCAAAGCCGCCCATCGCCTTGTACAGCGCGGCAGGGATGTTCTTTACCTCGAAAATGATCGTCGTCATTACCGGCCCAGAACCGATCGGCGGATGTCCCGCACGCGCCAGAACGACGAAGCGCGTCATGTTATCGTCGGAATCCTCAAGCCCTGTCGCGAGGATATCGAGCCCATAGACTGCCGCAGCCAGTGGCGGTGCAATTGCGGCGATCCTGTGGTCGCCGGTCTCCAGCGCCAGCGCGGCCGCACCCGCCGTGTCGTCATAGGCGACGGGCCGGATCCCACGCGCGCGCAGCCATTTGCGGCATTGGCCCAGCGCTTGCGGATGGCTGATCGCCTGATCGACCTGATCGATCCGCCCCTGCCCCATCAAGGCGTATCGGATTGGCAGGAAATGTTCGCCCGTAATGGTCAGGCCTGACTCGGGTAGCAGGAAATGAATGTCGGCCACACGCCCGTGCAACGAGTTTTCGATCGGGATCATCGCGCAATCGGCTGCACCTTCTCGGACGGCATCGATCGCGTCCTCGAAGGAAAAACATGGCATCGGCAAGCCGTCGGGAAAGGCTTCGGTAACGGCAATATGGGAATTTGCACCGGGTGCACCCTGGAACGATACCGCTCGGGATGGTTCGGCGGCGCAAGCGGCGAGCATCGCACCGACGATCGGCCGGGCGGGGGCGGGATAACGGTCCATGGCGCGTGCGGGTAGTGCCGCGGGCGCGATGCTGCAATGCAAAATCGGTGCGGCTGAACGCTTGCGCCAACGCGCGTGTTTTCCTACATGCGTGACCATTGAACCTCCCGAAAAGGCGCTTTGACGACGATGGACAGCCGCAGCAACGTAATCGCAATGATGGTTCTTGGCGCCGGCATTGTCGCGCTCGGGTCATCGATTGTCGCGGGCGAAGTATTCAAAACCGAACGGCCCGAAAAAATGGGCTACATTGTCGAGGGGGTCGAAGCAGTCGCGGGTGCCGAAGCGCCAGCCGTGGTAGTGCCGATTGCAACGCTCCTTGCGACTGCCGATCCGGCGAAAGGCGCCGAAGTTTTCAAAAAATGTGCCTCTTGCCACAACGTCAATCAGGGTGGAGCGAACGGGATCGGACCGAACCTGTACGGCATTATCGGCAACAAGCATGCGCACTCGCCGACATTTGCTTATTCGGAAGGCATGAAAGCAATGCCCGGCCAGTGGGATTTCGAAGCGATGAACAGCTGGCTGATCAAACCGACCGCGTATGTCAAAGGGACCAAAATGAATTTCGCGGGGCTTTCGAAACCCGAAGATCGCGCCAACATCATTGCCTATCTCAATACGCAGGGGTCCAACCTGCCTTATCCGGCGCCACCCGCATCAGGTGCCGCGGCCGCGGCTACGGATGTTGAACCTGCCGCTGCGCCTAAAAGCTAGGTCGTGTAAAAAGCCTGAACTGCGGCCCATGCTTCTTCGGCCGTCTCAACAAATTGCATGAGATTCAGGTCGCGTGCTGAAACGACGCCTTCGGCGACCAGCGCATCGAAGTTGACCACCCGGTTCCAAAATGCCTTGCCGAACATAAGGATCGGCATCGGCTTGATCTTGCCGGTCTGTATCAGCGTCAACAGTTCGAACGTCTCATCAAACGTCCCGAAACCGCCGGGGAATACCGCGACGGCCCGCGCGCGCAGCAGAAAGTGCATTTTGCGGAGTGCAAAATAATGGAACTGAAAACTCAATCCGGGCGTGACATATTCATTGGGCGCCTGCTCATGCGGCAAAACGATGTTCAGCCCGACAGACTCGGCACCGACGTCGACAGCACCGCGATTGGCCGCTTCCATGATCGAGGGTCCACCGCCAGAACAAACCACAAAATGCTTTTTTCCATCGGTGTCGCGCGGCGACGCACTCGCCAGTGCGGCCAGCTTGCGCGCTTCGGTGTAATATGAAGACTTTGCTTCGAGGCTGGCAGCAACCTCGGCATTTTCATGATCCGAAGCGACACCCGGTTCGGGAATGCGCGCCGACCCGTAAAATACCATCATCGATCCGATATCGGCTTCGTCGAGGAGCAGCTCGGGCTTGAGCAATTCGAGTTGAAACCGGACCGGGCGCAAATCTTCACGCAGCAGAAAGTCCATGTCCTGAAACGCGAGCTTGTAGGCGGGGTCCGCAGTCTGGGCCGTGAGGGCGCCGTGCTGCGCGCTTTCGGCTTCTTGGCGGGCACGCGGAAAAACGCGCGCGGGGATCGTTGTTTTCGTCATCGCTGTGCCCTTTAGCGACAGAACGGCCCGCGGCCCATATCGAAATGCATATGGTCGGCATGTGCAGCGTTGTAATCAGGGCTCAGCACAGTGTTGAACCGGCGACAGGCCGCAGCGCGAACCGATTTCAGAAACCTGGCCTCGCTCGGGTCGCCATTCCAGCCGTCCAGAACGCGTACCCGCCGCCCGTCGGCCAGAACAAATGCTGACACGTCGACAGCGTTGGCGCTGGCATGTTCGGACAGCCGGGCAGTTCCCGCGATCGGCCGACACGAATATGTCCCCATCGTTTCTACACGAACAACACGGCTGCCGAATTCAGCGATTGCAGGAACTTGCAGGTCGCTTTGTACCCATTGTGTAAACGCATAAGCCAATGGGCATGTCATCGCCGTGATCCCCGTCACCGGCGTCCCGATGTCGCGCAGTTGCACGGCACCGACCGCCGAACACCCGCCTGAAAAGGTGCGGTCTTCAAGCAGGGCATAGCGTGCAACAACGCGGTCGAGCCGACCGATGCATAATTTCAGCGCCGCCGGGTCGATACCGCGCACCGGCTTTACGCGCGGCCGTGACATCGTCGGACCGTCGATACAGCCGTGGAGCAAAAGAAGCAGAAGAAGCAACGCCGGACGAAAAACCATGATGCGCTTTACCCCAGGACGATCATTTCGGGAATCCCTTGACCCGCCATGGCATCACTCTAAAGGCGGCGTCGGGCCACGCGGTCCCAACGCCGCGCTGCTCTCTGTGAGGAGAGAATAAATGACTGAGTTACCCCGTCCTGACGCCAAACCCGCGCGTCCCCACTTCAGCAGCGGACCTTGCGCCAAGCCTCCCGGCTGGGATACCGCACGCCTTGCGACCGGTTCGCTTGGCCGTTCGCACCGTTCCAAAATCGGCAAGGCACGGCTGCAGCATGCCATCGACCTCACGCGTGAGATCCTCGGCGTCCCCGCGACGCACCGCATCGGTATCGTGCCCGCGTCGGATACCGGCGCCTATGAAATGGCAATGTGGACGATGCTCGGCGCACGGCCAGTCACTGCTGTTGCGTGGGAATCGTTTGGCGAAGGCTGGGTTACCGATGCGGTCAAGCAATTGAAGATCGATCCCGTCGTGCTGCGCGCCGATTACGGACAGATCGTTGATCTCGCGAGCATCGACCAGAGCCATGACGTGTTGTTCACCTGGAACGGCACCACCTCGGGCGTCCGCGTGCCCGACGGCGACTGGATCAGGGACGACCGTGAAGGTCTGACTTTCAACGACGCCACCAGCGCCGTCTTCGCTTATGACATGCCGTGGGACAAGCTCGACGTCACCACCTTCTCGTGGCAGAAAGTCCTCGGCGGCGAAGGCGCGCACGGTGTCATCATTCTGGGGCCCCGCGCGGTTGAACGGCTGACCAGCTACACGCCACCATGGCCGCTTCCGAAAATCTTCCGCCTCGTCTCGAAAGGGGCGCTCGCCGAAGGGGTGTTCAAGGGCGAAACGATCAACACGCCGTCGATGCTTGCCGTCGAGGATGTGATTTTCGCACTCGAATGGGCAAAGGGACTGGGCGGATTGCATAGCCTGATCGCACGCAGCGATGCCAATGCGGCTGCGCTCGATGCCATCGTGGCCGAGCGTCCATGGCTGGGGCACCTTGCCGCTGACCCGGCAACGCGGTCGAAAACAAGCGTCTGCCTGACGGTCGAAGGTGCCGACGGAGCGCTGATCAAGAAATTTGCCGGTCTCCTCGAAGCTGAAGACGCGGCTTACGACATTGCCGGATACCGCGATGCGCCACCGGGTCTGCGCATCTGGTGCGGAGCAACGGTCGATACCGCCGACATCGTCGCGCTCGGCCCGTGGCTCGACTGGGCCTGGGCCCAGGTCAAATCCTAATCCGTTCACGCTGAACCTGTCGAAGGGCAAGGCTTCGACAGGCTCAGCCTAAACGGTTTTCTTTTCATGCTCCCCCGAAAGTTGCTATCATGCCAAAAGTTCTCATTTCCGACAAAATGGACCCCCGCGCTGCTCAAATTTTCCGCGAGCGCGGCATCGAAGTCGACGAAATTACCGGCAAGACCAAGGACGAACTGATCGCGATGATCGGCAATTATGACGGCCTAGCCATCCGTTCGGCGACCAAAGTGACCGCAGACGTCATCGCTGCTGCCAAAAACCTGAAAGTCGTCGGTCGCGCTGGGATCGGTGTCGACAATGTCGATATTCCGGCGGCGTCGGCGGCGGGTATCGTCGTCATGAATACCCCCTTCGGCAATTCGATCACGACCGCCGAACATGCCATTGCGCTCATGTTCGCGCTCGCACGCCAACTGCCCGAAGCCGACGTCTCGACGCAGGCCGGCAAGTGGGAAAAAAACCGCTTCATGGGCGTCGAATTGACTTCGAAAACGCTTGGCCTGATCGGTGCCGGTAATATCGGGTCGATCGTCGCCGACCGTGCCCGCGGACTGAAGATGAAAGTCGTTGCCTATGACCCCTTCCTCACCCCCGAACGCGCGGTCGACATGGGTGTGGAAAAAGTCACGCTCGACGCGTTGCTGGCGCGTGCCGATTTCATCACGCTGCACACGCCGCTGACGAACGAGACGCGCAATATCCTGAATGCCGAAGCTCTGGCAAAAACCAAAAAGGGCGTCCGCATCATTAACTGCGCGCGCGGTGGCCTTATCGACGAAGCGGCACTCAAGTCGGCGATGGACTCCGGCCAGGTCGGCGGTGCGGCGCTCGATGTTTTCGTCGAGGAGCCGGCAACCGCATCGCCATTGTTCGGCACGCCGAATTTTATCTCGACACCACATCTGGGTGCATCGACGTCGGAAGCGCAAGTCAATGTCGCCATTCAAGTGGCTGAACAACTGAGCGATTTTCTGATGCAGGGCGGTGTTACTAATGCGCTCAACATGCCCTCATTGAGCGCGGAGGAAGCGCCCAAGCTCAAGCCCTATATGGCGCTTGCCGAGCGTCTCGGTTCGCTCGTCGGCCAGCTGGCGCACGACAATCTCACCAAAATCAGCATCGAAGTCGAAGGGGCCGCCGCCGAACTCAACATCAAGCCGATTACGGGCGCCGTGCTGGCCGGGCTGATGCGCCGTTATTCGGATACGGTGAACATGGTCAACGCGCCGTTCCTGGCCAAGGAGCGCGGTCTCGACATCCGCGAAATCCGTCATGACCGCGAGGGCGATTATCACACATTGGTCCGCGTCTCGGTTCAGACCGCCGACGGTGAAAAATCGGTCGCTGGCACGTTGTTCGGCGACGCCAGCCCGCGGATCGTCGAGCTGTTCGGTATCAAGGTCGAAGCCGATCTGGCCGGTGACATGCTTTATATCGTCAACGACGACGCTCCTGGTTTCATCGGTCGTCTGGGATCGACGCTGGGCGAAGCAGGCGTCAATATTGGCACGTTCCACCTCGGGCGCCGTGCAGCGGGCGGCGAGGCGGTCCTGTTACTGTCGGTCGATTCGCCGGTGCCCGAACCGGTATCGTGGCAGCTTTGCAATCTTCCGGGCGTGCGGCGCGTGACGACATTGAAGTTCGCGTGAAAATAACCGAGTGACCGCGCCGATGACTACGGCATTCTCGACACTCCCGCCCGGCCTTCTACCCGAAGGATTGCGCGATCGCTTGCCGGGCGAGGCGGCAGCACAGGCACGAATCGTCCGCGCGCTGTTCGATTGCATCGAGGCGCAGGGGTATGAACGCGTATCGCCACCACTTGTCGAATATGAAGAATCGCTGGCCTCACGATTGAAGTCGTCACGAACCGATCTCGCCCGCTTTGTCGATCCGCTGTCGCAACGCACGCTCGCAATCCGTCCGGACATCACGCCGCAAATTGCGCGGATCGTGTCCACGCAACTGGCCGGTGTCGCCCGACCGTTGCGGCTGGCTTATGCCGGGCCGGTGGTGAAACTCGGCGCGACGCAACGCAATCCGCAACGCGAAACCATGCAAGTCGGCGCCGAACTGATCGGAAACGATTCGGTCGACGCCGCTTCCGAAATCATCCGGATTGCTGTCGCGGCATTGTCTGCTGCGGGCGTAACCGGTGTTACCGTCGACCTGACATTGCCCGACCTCGTTCAAAGGCTTGCCGGGCTCATTCTGTCGCCCGCAAAAATCAAGGAACTCGACCTGCTGCTCGACATGAAAGATGCCGGGCGGCTGGCCAGCGCCGGCTATGGCGACTGGCTCCCGCTGATTGCTGCGACCGGGCCTGTTGTCCCCGCGCTCGGTGCGCTGCGCCGTTTCGATCATGCCGGTCTGATGACCAGCCGGATCGACGGCATCGCGACGATTGCCGCGTCGATTACCGACGAAAACGTCCGCGTCACACTCGATCCAACCGAGCGCCACGGCTTCGAATATCAAAGCTGGTTCGGATTTTCGCTGTTTGTCGACGGCGTTCCCAATGCCATCGGCCGCGGCGGCAGCTATCTGATCACCCATCCCGATGGGAAGACGGAGCCTGCAACAGGGTTTTCGATCTTTCCCGACAGCATATCGAAGGACGCATAAAGTGGCCAACGTCACGGTTATCGGCGCACAATGGGGTGATGAGGGCAAGGGCAAGATCGTCGATCTGCTTGCCGCGCGCGCCGATGTCGTCGTACGGTTTCAGGGCGGACATAACGCGGGCCACACGCTCGTCGTTGACGGCGCGGTCTATAAGCTGAGCCTTTTGCCCAGTGGCATCGTCCGCGGGACGCTCAGCATGATCGGCAACGGCGTTGTGCTCGATCCGTGGCATTTCCGTGATGAGGTCGCCAAGCTTGCCGGACAGGGCGTGAGCGTGACGCCAGACAATCTTTATATCGCCGAAACCTGCCCGCTGATCCTGCCATTCCACCGCGATCTCGACGGTCTGCGCGAGGATGCCAGCGCATTCAAAATCGGCACGACGCGGCGTGGCATCGGCCCGGCTTATGAAGACAAGGTCGGCCGGCGAGCGATCCGGGTGTGTGACCTGGCGCACCTCGACATGCTGGCGCCACAGATCGATCGGCTTTGCGCGCATCACGATGCCCTGCGCGCCGGGTTCAATATCGCGCCCATCGATCGCGACGCGCTGATGTCGGCTTTGTCCGACATCGCACCTGCTATCCTGCCCTATGCCAAACCGGTCTGGCACGAACTGGCACAGGCACGCCGCGCCGGGAAACGAATCCTGTTCGAAGGGGCGCAGGGCATGCTCCTCGATGTCGATCACGGGACCTATCCATTCGTGACATCATCGAACACGGTCAGCGGCACTGCGGCCAGCGGTTCAGGCCTTGGCCCTGGTGCTGCGGGATTCATCCTTGGCATCGTCAAAGCTTACACGACACGCGTCGGCGCCGGTCCCTTCCCGACCGAGCTCGAAGACGAAACCGGCCAGCGGCTTGGCGAGCGCGGACATGAATTCGGCACCGTGACGGGTCGCAAACGCCGTTGCGGCTGGTTCGATGCGGTCCTTGTCCGCCAGTCGGTCGCCGTCAGCGGAATCACCGGCATTGCACTCACCAAGCTCGACGTGCTCGACGGCTTCGAAACACTTAAAATCTGTGTCGGGTACCGGTTGAACGGAAAAACCTATGATTATCTGCCGCCGCACGCCATCGATCAGGCCGCCGTCGAGCCGGTCTATGAAGAAATCGAAGGCTGGAGCCAGTCGACCGCGGGCGCGCGAAGCTGGGCTGACTTGCCCGCACAAGCAGTAAAATATGTAAAGCGGGTCGAGGAATTGATCGACTGCCCGGTTGCCCTCGTTTCGACCAGTCCCGAGCGCGACGACACGATTTTGGTCCGCGACCCGTTCGCTGACTAGAATTTGCGACCTTCGGGCGAACCCGTCAGCCCGGCAGCTTTTAGCGAATCGGCAACGTCCTCATCGCTCAGCCGTGTCCAGCCACCCGGGCCCAATCGCTCCATCGGGCGATACCGGACTTTATATTCCATGCGTTTCGACCCGGCGACCCAATACCCCAGATAGACATGCGGCAAATCGGCGTCAGCGGCACGGATGATGTGATCCATGATGATGAAGTTGCCGAGCCCCGGCCGGGTCTCGCTGTCGGCATCGAAAAAACTGTAAATCATCGACAGCCCGTCGAACTGGCGATCGGTCAGGCAGGCCCCGACGAGTTTGCCGGGGCGGCCATCGCATGCCGGCTCGCGATATTCGACAACGTAGGAATCCACCGGCGATTGTTCGACCATGTCGGCATAATCGATATCGTCCATTTCGGCCATGCCGCCGCCCGGATGGCGTGACGCCAGATAACGCCGCAACAGATCGAATTGCTCATCGGTTGACCAGGCGCGACACGCCGACACTTCAAGGTCGCTGTGCCGCTTGAGCAATTTCTTCTGGCTTGCGTTTGGCGCGAATTCTTTCGTCACGACGCGCACCGCAACGCACGACTGGCAATCGAGGCAGGACGGACGATACGCCACACCCTGGCTCCGGCGGAACCCGATACGCCCGAGCGCGTCGTTGAGTTCGACGGCATTGGGGCCAGACAGTTCGGTAAAGACCTTCCGCTCGGTGCGGCCCGGCAGATAGGGGCAGGCCGAGGGCGTCGTCACATAGAAACGGGGAAAGCGGAATTGGGCAGTCACGCGGTAGACTATGAAGCCGCTTCGCCGTGATGAAAAGCGGATTTACCACGAAAGAGGCTTAACGGCGAAACTTCCTACGCCAATTCGACCAAGCTGACTTCATAATGGGCATCGCCCAGTGCCGCGATCAGCCGCGCAAGATGTTCGGGCCCGCGCGTTTCGCATTCGATGTCTGTGATCAACCCTTTTGCCGGAAGCGTCGTGAACACACGCTGGTGATAAACTTCGATGATGTTGACTGCCTGTTCGTGGAAAACCTGCGCAACGTGGAATAATGCGCCCGGCCGATCCTGAAGCCGGATGCGCAACCGCGCCAGCCGCCCCGACCGCGCAAGATCACGCAGCAACACATTGGCGAGCAAGCGCGTATCGATGTTGCCGCCGCACAGAATGATTCCCACCGTCTTGCCGGCAAACCGCTCCGGATGCGCAAGCAGTGCGGCCAGACCCGCCGACCCCGCGCCTTCGACCACCGTTTTTTCGATCTGGAGCAGCAAGCTGACTGCTTTTTCAAGATCGCGCTCGCTGACCAGGACGATGTCGTCGGCCAGCCGGCAGACCATTTCGCGCGTGATCAGGCCGGGATGTTTGACGGCGATCCCTTCGGCCAGTGTGTCGCCTTCGCTCGGCATGTCGCGACCGCTCAGGATGGCATACATCGAAGGGAACAGCTCAGCCTGAACACCGATGATCTCGATCTCGGGTCGCAGTGCTTTTGCCGCCGTGCCGACACCCGACAGCAGACCGCCACCACCGATCGGCACCGCAAGCGTGTCGATGCTCGGAACGTCAGCGAGCATTTCAAGCGCGATCGTTCCCTGCCCGGCGATTACGTCGACATCGTCGAACGGATGAACAAACGTCAGGCCGCGTTCGACTTCAAGCTGCCGAGCATGTTCATATGCCGCATCGAAAGTCTCGCCGTGCAGCACGACCGTCGCGCCATGCCCTTCGGTCTGCGTGATCTTCACTGTGGGCGTCGGGATCGGCATGACAATCGTTACCGGCGCACCGAGACGGGCGCCGTGATATGCCAGAGCCTGAGCATGATTGCCCGCCGAGGCAGCGATGACGCCGCGGTCGCGCGCGTCCGTGGGCATCAGCAGCAATTTGTTGAGCGCACCGCGTTCCTTATAAGCTGCGGTAAACTGTAGGTTTTCGAATTTCAGATAAACCTGCGCACCGGTCAGTGCGGACAGCGTAATCGAATGCAGCGTCGGAGTGCGGACGACGCTGCCCGCAATCCGTGCGGCCGCCGCCTCGATGTCTGACAGCGTTACCGGCGAGGTTTCAGTTTTTGTTGCAGTTGCCATTTCAGCAACGGCCCCTAACCGATAAGGCAGGCAAACGAAACATGTGTGACGAGGAACGGCTGAAATGGCGAAACTGGCGTTTATCGGGCTTGGCGTCATGGGCGGTCAGATGGCAAAGCATCTTTCTGCCGCCGGGCACGACCTGACCGTCTATAACCGCACACGATCAAAAGCGGACGCATGGGTCGCCCAATATGGGCAGCCCGATATGGCGCGTGCCGTCGACAGCCCTGCCGAAGCAGCACGTCACGCCGAAGCCGTGATTACGTGCGTTGGCAACGATGATGACGTCGCGTCGGTAACTCTGGGTCGCGATGGCGCATTCCGCGTCATGCAAAAGGGGGCGGTGTTCGTCGACCACACGACGGTATCAGCCAAAATCGCACGGCAGCTCGCCGTCGAAGCAAAAGGCATGGGGCTGCACAGTGTCGATGCGCCGGTTACTGGTGGCCAGGTCGGCGCAGTCAACGGCACGCTTACGCTTATGTGCGGCGGGACCGACAAGGGGATCGCGGCGGCATCGCCCGTCATGAATGCCTACTCCAGCCGCATCGTCCATGTCGGCCCGCCCGGTGCTGGACAGACGACCAAAATGTGCAACCAGATTGCGTTTGCTGGCACGATCCAGTCACTTTCCGAAGCGATGCGTTTCGCGCAAGCTGCCGATCTCGATCTCGACCGTGTCTTCGAATCGATCAGCGGTGGCGCTGCGGGCAGCTGGCAAATGACCAATCGCTGGGCCACGATGGTGACCGAC
>JANLWD010000267.1:0-8922 GCA_031364345.1 Sphingomonas sp. | reverse complement strand
TCCTATCCGCCCGATCTGGAACGATGTGCGCTGCTGGTCGAATCGCTCGCGCGGTTCGGTCCGTCTTACAATCATTACATCATCGTCGATCGCGCCGACCGTGAGGTCTTTGCGCCGCTTGCCGGCCCGCGCACCATCCTGATCGAAGCCGAAGCAATCATCGACGCACGCTTCATCCGTATCCCGTGGCGCGGCAGCAGCTGGTATCATTGGCGGGCGTTGCCGATGCGCGGATGGATCAGCCAGCAAGTCTACAAACTCGCAGCAATCAAGGCCGTGCCCGAAGACGTGCTCGTGATGACCGATTCGGACACGACTTTCGTGCGCCCCTTCGCGACCGATGATTTCATGATCGACGGCAAGGTCGGCCTGCTCGACGTCGATCATGTCGCAGGCAAAGTTCCGGTGTGGAGCGCCGTTGCCGCGCGCATGCTGGGCCTGTCAGAAGTACCCAGTCTGCGCGGGCATGTCGGCAATCTTATCGCGTGGCACCGCGATCATATCACGGCGCTTCACGCGCACATCGAACAGGCCACGGGACTGCCATGGCAAATCGCCATCGCGCGCCAGCGGACATTTTCCGAATATATTCTTTATGGAATTTTCGTGCGTCAGGTGCTGGGCTATCCGGCATCGCATCATGCACCGTCGACGCGCGCGCTGGTCAAGCAGCCATGGGACCATGACCTGACCACAAATGCCGGCCTGAAAACCTATATCGAGACGCTTGAGCCCGATAACATCGCGGTAATGATCCATTCGAAAGACGGCCTGCCCGCAAGCGCCGCACGACCCCATTTCGAGGCGGCTTTTGCGCGTCATGACTAAGCAACCGGTGCAGATCGCCTATCTGGTCAATTGCTATCCGGCGCCGAGCCACAGTTTCATCCGGCGCGAGATTGCCGGGATCGAAGCGGCACGTGGCAGCGTTGCGCGCTATTCGATCCGTCGGGCGCCGTCGTCGTTGCCCGATCCGCGTGACCAAGCCGAACGCGCACAAACAGTGGCTGTTCTTGAAAAAGGCGCCGCTGCGCTCCTGTTCGCCATGATCGCCGAAACGATCAGCCATCCGGTCGGATTTTCGCGCGCAGTGGCGTGTGCGTGGCGCATGGGACGCGCCGCGGGATGGGGCGCATGGCGACAGATCGCTTATCTCGCCGAAGCGGCATGGCTCAACCGCGACTGGCGCGCGCGCGGCATTACCCATGTTCACGCACATTTCGGCACCAATCCGGCGGCCGTCGCGCGGCTCGCTAGTCGTTGGGGCGGTCCCGGTTACAGCTTCACGGTGCACGGTCCCGACGAATTTGACGCGCCGGTCGCGCTCGATCTGGCCGGAAAAATCGCCGACGCCCGGTTCGTCGCTGCGATCAGCAGCTATGGTCGCAGCCAGCTGATGCGCTGGGCTGCGCCCGAGGATTGGGCGAAAATCGAAGTCGTGCGATGCGGTGTCGACGCATCGTTTCTGTCGCGCGATCCCTCACTGCCGCGGGACAACATGACATTTGTGTGCGTTGCGCGGCTCGGCCCGCAAAAAGGGCTGAGTGTGTTGATCGATGCGACCGCCAGACTAGCGCTCGAGCGGTCGGGCTTGCGCGTCATTCTGGTCGGCGATGGCGCATTGCGCGCTGCCCTCGAAGCGCAGGTTGTGGCATTAGGGGTGAGCGACAATGTCATTTTTGCCGGCGTTCAGGGGGGCGATGCGGTGCGCGACCAGCTGTTGGAGGCGCGGGCATTCGTCCTGCCCAGTTTTGCCGAAGGACTGCCCGTCGTTCTGATGGAAGCGCTTGCACTGCGACGGCCGGTCGTGACGACATGGGTGGCCGGAATCCCCGAACTGGTCGATGCGACAGTCGGCTGGCTGGTTCCGCCCGGCGATCCCGATGCGCTCGCGGCGGCGATGCGGGCGGCGCTCGACACGCACCCCGCCACGCTCGCGACCATGGGCGATGCGGGGCATGCACGAGTTACGGCGATGCATGATGCCATAAGCAATGGGGCGCAGATGCTGGCACTCATCGAGCAGCAAACGCTGTGATTGCTGCCATCATCGCGGCGCTCGCCGCCTTTCCGCTGGTCATCCTGACTGTCGAAACGCTGTGCGGCCTCGCAACTCCCAAAGTGCCACCGAGCATCAGCACGAAGCCCCGGACCACAGTCTTGATTCCGGCACATGACGAAGCATCCGGGATTGCCGCCGTGGTCGCCGCAATCAAAGCCCAATGTGACGATGTCCTTGTCATCGCCGACAATTGCAGCGACGCGACTGCTGCTCATGCGCGCGCCGCCGGAGCGCGCGTTGTCGAGCGCCATGACCCGTCTGCGCGCGGCAAGGGACATGCGCTTGCTTTCGGACGTGCAGCGCTGGCCGTCGAAGCACCCGACATCGTGATCGTCATGGACGCCGACTGCCTGCCCGATCCGGGTGCGCTGGCACGTATTGCACAAGCTGCGGCAAGCACCGGATGCGTGGTGCAGGCGCGATACGAGCTCGTCACGCGGCCCGACGATTCGCCGATAACGCGGATTTCGAATTTCGCTTTTGCGATAAAGAATGTCGTCCGCCAACGCGGCCTGATGCGCGTGGCGGGGACATGCGTTCTCACCGGGACCGGGATGGCATTTCCGTGGCAGCTGTTCTGCGAAGCCCCGCTTGCCACTGACGACAGCGTCGAAGATCTGGCAATCGGCCTCGCGCTTGTGCGCGACGGTCACCGGCCGCGCTATATCGACGATGCGCGTGTCACCAGCCAACCGGCATCCGGAAAAGCCGCGGTCACGCAACGCACGCGGTGGGAACATGGATTTATCGCCACCGCAACACGGCGCGCGCCGCACATGATCGCGCACGGCATCATTCACGCACGGTGGTCCGCGATCTGGCTCGGGCTTCACCTGACCGTTCCGCCCCTCGCACTGGCGTTCGTTATCGCCAGCTTGGCACTGACCGCAGTCGCAGCGATCGGATGGTTTACGACGTTCGCGCCGGCCATTGTGCTGAGTGCCACCATTGTGATCAGCGGGATTGCCATTCTGTGGGGATGGCGCGTCGTCGGGCGCGATATATTACTGTTGGGCATGCTGATCCGCGTGCCGGCCTATATCCTGTGGAAGCTACCAATTTACCTTAAACTCGCGCGCGGTGCGGATCGCCGATGGACCCGCACCGAACGCGATTAAAGTTTATTTTGCAGCGCCCGGCGCAGCGCCGGCTGCGGGTTTGGCAGGCATCGCAAATCCATCCTGATATTCGATCTTTGCTTTGCTGCGGGCATCTTTCAGCCGCTGCTCGCCGAGCTTGGCAAGCGCTTGCGAGCGCAGGATGCGAACTGCGGTCGTGCGTGCCTGCGTATCGGGCAGCGGTTCGGCCCGGCTTCCCGTGATTACGTTGACGGTAACCTGGCCATTGCTTGGCACCACGAACGGCTCACCCTTGGGCAGCGACGTGATCTTGTTCATCTGTTCAGGCGGGACAGTCGCTGAATCGACGACGCGGTTGGAGCGCTGAAAAGCGATGTTCAACCCGCGCAACACCGTCATCACCTGATCCATGGTCTTGGCAGGCTCGAGCGCGCGTAACCGTGTCGCATCGGCAGGCGTCGCAAAAGCAACCTGGTCAACAGTGTACAATTGCCGTCCAGCAAACAGCGACGGATTGCCGGCGATGAACTTGTCGATTTCCGCTGCTGTTGGCACAGGAATCGTGTCGTTCGTTTTTTTCGCGAGTTTTTCAACGAGCAGCGATTCCTGAACCCGACGCTGTTCAACGATGAATGCGGGGTCGCGGTCGAGTCCCTGCTCCTTTGCCGATTGAGCCAGCAGGCGCCGGTCAACAAGCCGCTGCAGCAATTGCTGCTGTACTGCTTTTTTGTCGACACCGTCGGGCACTTGAGCGCTGCCAAGTTCGGCGTTGAGTTCGGGAAGCGAGATTTCTTCGCCATTGACGATGGCGACGACCTGATCGGTCGGTTTTTTCGAACAGCCCGCAATCGCGATGCCCAATGATATCGTCGCAATAAGTCCAGTCCGGCGCAGTGCGCCACCCCCTGATTTCATGTTTTTCGCCTTTCGTGGTCGCTTGAATGGCACGGCGATACAGGATAACGCCAAGGGATTGCAACGAAAGCACGCCCTTGCACACGATTTATGATTGGCTGACGGTGGCAATCTTCGCGGGCCTCATCGTCCTGTTCTTGCAGCGTTCGATGCAGGATGCTCCTTCGGACAAGCTCTGGCACTATCTTGTTGCCTCGGCGGGGTGCGCGGTAACCAATTATCTCGGCAACGACGGCATGCATCTCGGCGCTATCGCCGCGATCATCGCAACGGGTGCGTTCATCATCTACTTCATTCGCCCCTTCCCGATCTGACCCGCCGGTCGGCATGACCGAAGACGCTCAGGATATTGACGAACGCGCGCCTCGTCTCTGGTTGCGTTGGCTGTTGTTGGCTGCTGGCATTGCAGGGATCATTGCGCTTGCGATGCTTGGTCCAGAGTCGCCCGAACGGCCAAAGCGCAAGCCCCCGCAAATATCCGTTGCGATCGACGCCGATCCCGTCGAACCCGCACCGTTGACGTTCCAGCCCAATATCGCTGCGGCCGATGCCGAAGCAATCAATGCCGAGCGTCCCGATTTTATGGGTGTCGTCGTGGCCGCGCGGCCGTTTATCGCGCCGCGCACCATCGAACGCCAAGCCGACCTGCAACGCGCAATCGAATGCCTGACGCAGACCGTTTATTACGAAGCCGCGTCCGAACCACCCGAAGGGCAGCGCGCTGTGGCTCAGGTCGTGCTCAACCGTGTGCGCGACCCGCGCTTTCCGGCGTCGGTATGCGGTGTCGTCTATCAGGGTTCCGAACGCAGCACCGGATGTCAGTTCACCTTTACATGCGATGGTGCGCTTTCGCGGCGGCCCGATCCGTTTCTTTACACGCGCGCGCGGCTGGTCGCGGTTGCAGCGCTCGCCGGGCGGACCGAGCCATTCGTTGGCCTTGCCACCCATTATCACACCAAACAGGTCGTCCCTTATTGGCGCACCGATCTCGTCAAGTTGCGGACGATCGGCGCGCATATCTTTTACAGCTGGAAAGGGCGTGAACGATCGGCGCGTGGTTTGCGCAGCGACTATTCGGGCGTTGAGCCAGTCGTCGCTTCGGCATCACTCGCGCTTCCGCTCGACCTCGGCATCGTACCGACGATTGATCCTGCGGACGATACCGCCACAAATCCGGTGGCTGTGCCGTTACCCGACGTCGGACCCCGCGCACCGCGTTTGCCGACGCAGGATTACGGCCGGATGCGCGCTGATGAAGGGCGCGGCGAACTGAACGCGGGCACGGGCAATGCGGCGCGCAACGATGCCACGCCGGACACCGGTGCGCTCGAGGCTGACCGAAAAGCCGGCACGCTCGCGCGCCCCTAAGCGACTTTCCAGAGCAGTTTTTGCGTCGAGGGTGAAACCGCCGCCGAAAGATCCGACGCAAACTCGCGCAGGATTTCATAAGCTTTTGTCGTATCGGGATCGATGCACGACATCCGCACCAATATGCCGTCGGGGATCAGGCCATCGAGATTTTCGAGCACCACGGCCCAGCGCTGTTCGGCCCAGCTCGTCGGCAGCGACGACCCAAGCCGCGTCCAGTAAAGCACATGTTCCATCCGGACCGGGCTGCCAGCGGTGAAGATACGGCTCGGCACCATGTCGCCATTGGCGAGGCGTGTCGGTTGCACGATCGTCTCGCTGAGCTGATACCCGCTCGAGGGATAACATACTTCAGGACGGTGGATTTGCAGCAAGCCATCCTGCACGCTGCTATATGCAATCAACATCATGACGAATGCGCCGTCGGCACGCGTGTAAACCCGCGTCAGCACTTCGTCATATAATCCGTCGGCAGTCTGGTCGGGCGGCGGCAGCACCAACCCGCTCGTCGTCTCGAAAGTCCAGGCGCCGAGCTTTTTGGGAATGAGCGGATCGAGCCCGGCCTTGCCAAGAACTTTGGGCCCCTGCTGCGGCATACGGGCATAAGCAACGCTCGCGGCACCCATCAGCGCAAGGCCGGCCAGGATGTTGCGCCGCGACAGGGCAGACGGCAGTGGTGTGCGGGTATCGCTCATATGTGCGCTTTTGTGCGTTTGCGATCGATCAGCTTCGAAACGGCCGAGTCGATGGCAAAAATGGTCAGCAACGCAGTCACGAACATCGTCAGCCCAGCAAAATTATGCAGGAAGCCCTGCGCTGCCGACTCGCTCACATGATAAGTCAGCAAGATCAGGATGAGCACGCGGATATAGTTGGCAAAGACCGCGACGGGCAGAATTGTCGCCAGCAGGAAAATCGAATAGCCGATGCGCGCACCACGTTGCAGATAGACGTAAAAGCTCGATATCGCGGACAGCGACACCAACGAGTTTAACCCCGAACAGGCTTGTGCGACCAGCAGCTGATATTGCCCGATCTGAATCGTTACTCCGGCACCGCCGATCGGATAGCCGAGCTTGTACAAAAACAGCACTGCATATTCGGAAATATATCGTTTCAACGGATTGGTAATTGCATCGACGATCGATTGCGGGGGCGGCACGATGAACGCCATGTAAAGCAGCGGAAACCAGAGCAGTTTCATCGCGCGCATGCCGATCAGTCCGTACAGAACCGATACCACGGTCGCGTAAACCAGATAGCCTTCGAGTTCGATGATCTGCGTGATCTTTGCAATTACCGACAAAATCAGCAGCGGGACGAAAATGACAAGAAACCGGCCAAGCGGCACTGGCTGCGCAACTTTTTCGACTTCGTCCCACAACCGCCAGATCAGCCAGGCGCCCGTTACAAGCACGATCGGACCGTGACCTCCCGACTCGGTCGACCAGCTTTTGTCGATGATGAAGCCGAGCGTTGGTGCTGTCAGCGCAACGAGACCGATCAGGAGAATCCACTGATCGGCGCTGATTGATTTCAGCCGCGAAACGACCGATCGCGCAGGCGTCGAAGCCGGTGCGACCGGTGGAGCCCGGACCATGTCATCAGCCATCCCATCCGCCATGCACCAGCGCTAGCATTGCGGTCGCGAACAGGCAAATTGCCAAGGTTAATTTGAATCGCCCGCGACAGCAGTACGTAGCCCCGCGCTTGATTAACATTTAATTCACCGTGAGCGAAACCATTGCGAATTCAGTGCCGTATCTGACCCGAGGCCGTTTGGGCTTCAGAGGGAACCACAAATGAAAAGATTCAGCATCGCGGCACTGACGGCCGTTGGAATGACAATCGCATCACCGGCGTCGGCCGCAGTATTCGGGTTCAACTTCGCCACCAGCACGCAATTGTTCGGCGGACCAGTCATGGGCAGCGGCACGTTCACCACGTCGGACACCGCGATGACGATCGGCGGACGCACGGCATTTGCGATCACGTCGATCACCGGAATGGTCAACGGCATTGCGATCAATGCGCCGGCCGGCAGTTACGGTAATTATTTCACAACCGGCGGCTCGTTCCTCGACGGATCGGGCGTGACGTTCAACAATGCCAGCGGCGGCCGCATCGATTTCTTTTTTCAGGACTCGGCACAGCAATATCGGGTCAACACGTTCAGCCCCGGGTCGTCATCATTTGTGACGGCAACATCGGCCGCAGTCACGGCAGTTCCCGAGGCAGCGACCTGGGCGATGATGCTGGCGGGCTTTGGCGTGATCGGTGCCAGCCTGCGTCGTCGTCGCCTGGTGAAAACGCCGACTCGCGCCGTCGCCTGACCCCACGCCGGGTTGCAACCTCACACCCCCGTGCTTAGGACGCTAAGGCTTCACCAGCGCGGGGGTGTGAAGCGTGATCGGCATCATCATGGGCAGCCAGTCGGACTGGGAAACGATGCGGCATTGCGCCGATCTTCTCGCCACGCTCGACATCGCGCATGAAAGCAAAATCGTCTCGGCACATCGGACGCCCGACCGGCTGTATGATTACGCCCGTGGCGCAGCCGCGCGCGGGGTAAAAATTATTATTGCAGGGGCCGGCGGTGCCGCACATCTGCCCGGCATGGCCGCAGCAATGACTGCGCTTCCCGTGCTTGGCGTCCCTGTTGAATCGCATGCTCTGAAAGGTATCGACAGCCTCTTGTCGATCGTCCAGATGCCTGGCGGGGTTCCGGTCGGGACGCTTGCCATCGGCAAAGCAGGTGCGATGAATGCCGCGCTTCTGGCCGCATCGATTCTTGCTTTGTCCGACGAAGTATTGGCGATCAGGCTGGCGGCCTGGCGCGCTGCACAGACCGAAAGTGTGGCAATCGATCCCGCATGAAAACCTTCGCACCGGGATCGACGATCGGCATTATCGGCGGCGGACAATTGGGCCGGATGCTGGCGCTCGCAGCCGCACCGCTGGGTTACAAGGTCCACATTCTCGATCCCGACGCCGATTGTTGCGCGCGGGCCGTTTGCGCGGCGTTCACGCAAGCGGACTATGACGATCGGGCAGCACTCGCGAGGTTCGCCGCTGCGGTTGATGTCGCGACCTACGAATTTGAAAATATCGATGCCGAACCGCTCGAGGAAATCGCGGGCCGCGTGCCACTGTTTCCGCCGCTCACTGCGCTTCGTATCGCACAGCACCGGATCGCCGAAAAGGAATTTGCGGCGGCTCAGGGCGGGCGCACTGCGGCGTGGGCGCGTGTCGATACGCGTGCCGACCTCGACACGGCGATCGCGCAAATCGGCACGCCTGCGATCTTGAAAACAACGCGCTTCGGCTATGATGGGAAAGGACAGGCGCGGATTATGTCTCGGTCCGATGCCGACGCGGCATGGGAGACGATCGGCGGTAATCCGGCGATCCTTGAAGCCCGAGTTGCCTTCGACCATGAATTTTCGATTCTTGTCGCACATGGTCAGAACGGCGCGAGCGTGACGTGGGACGCGTCCG
>JANLWD010000252.1:0-5466 GCA_031364345.1 Sphingomonas sp. | reverse complement strand
TCGCTTGATGAACTGCGCGCCAAGATCATTGGCCTGGTGCAAGCGCCAGCCACCAAGATCGTGCAGGTCATTCAGGCACCAGCCGGGCAGCTCGCTCGGGTTTTCGCGGCATATGCCGACAAGGAAGCTGCATAGTTTTTCGTTTCGCAAACAATCAATTCAAGGAACATCAAAATGGCTGATCTCAACAAAATCGTCGACGACTTGTCGGCTCTTACCGTTATCGAAGCGGCTGAACTTTCGAAAATGCTCGAAGAAAAATGGGGCGTTTCGGCAGCCGCTGCTGTGGCTGTTGCCGGTCCCGCAGCTGCTGAGGCTCCCGCAGTCGAAGAGCAGACCGATTTCGACGTCATCCTGACTGGCGACGGCGGCAACAAGATTGCCGTCATCAAGGAAGTTCGTGCGATCACCGGTCTGGGCCTCACCGAAGCCAAGGCCGCTGTCGAAGCCGCGCCAAAGGCAATCAAGGAAGGCGTGTCGAAGGACGAAGCCAACAAGGTCATGGCACAGCTGGTGGCTGCCGGCGCGACGGTGGAACTCAAGTAAGTCGGAAGGAGCGACGGCCAAGCCTGACTTGGCTGCGACTCCCTGAACGACCGGACGGCGGCACTGGTGCTGACTGACGGCATAAGCTTTGCCGATGCCCCGTCAATTCTCAAGAAAGGGTGGTTCCCGAATGGGAGCCGCCCTTTACTTTAGTGACAAACCCCTTCCCATCCACGCGCTCATTCCCTATATCCTGGTAATACAAAAACATCGACTTCGCTCCACTGCAAGGTGAGCGGGGTCGCCTTCCCGCCCTCGGGACATGCCGGCTCGGCGGAGTTTGGCACGACGCATTGGGGGCTTTGGACAGGTTTACATACGCTGGCAGTGCGGTTCCCACAGCGGGGGCTCGCACTTTTTTTCGTGGGGAATTCAATCCCCTGGACGCACAAGGACGATGAACGACCATGGCAACCCAAGCAGCTCCGGCGATTTTTTCAAAGCGCATCCGCAAGGTTTTCGGCAATATCCACGAAGTCGTGGCAATGCCGAACTTGATTGAGGTTCAGCGCGAATCGTACGAGCAGTTTCTGCGGTCGGACGCATCGATCGGCTATGTCTCGGGCCTTGAAAAGACACTACGCAGCGTTTTTCCGATCCGCGATTTCGCCGGCACGGCTGAGCTCGATTTCGTCGATTACGTTCTCGAAGATCCTAAGTTCGACACCGAAGAATGCCGTCAGCGCGGGATCACTTATGCCGCACCGATGCGCGTAACGCTTCGCCTGATCGTGTTCGAAGTCGACAGCGAAACCGAAACCCGTTCGGTCCTCGATATCAAGGAACAAGACGTCTACATGGGCGATATGCCGCTGATGACGCACAACGGCACTTTCATCATCAATGGCACCGAGCGGGTAATCGTGTCCCAGATGCACCGCTCGCCCGGTGTGTTGTTCGATCATGACCGTGGCAAAACGCACTCGTCGGGTAAATATCTGTTTGCTGCGCGCGTCATTCCCTATCGCGGATCATGGCTCGATTTTGAATTCGATGCCAAAGACATCGTGAACGTCCGCATCGACCGCAAACGCAAGTTGCCGGTCACTGCGCTACTCTTTGCGCTGGGCCTGACACCCGAAGAAATTCTTGCCGAATTCTACAACACCGTCACCTATGTGCGCGGTCCCGGCGGATGGCAGGTGCCTTACGTCAGTGAAAACTGGCGCGGGCAGAAGCCGATGTACGACGTCGTGGATGCCAAATCGGGCGAAGTCGTGTTCGCCGCCGGCCAGAAAGTCAGCCCGCGCGCCGCGACCAAGGCGGCCAAGGACGGGCTCGAAATGCTGCTCATCCCGACTGAGGAAATCTTCGGGCGTTATTCAGCGGTCGACCTGATCAACGAGACCACCGGCGAGATTTATGTCGAAGCCGGTGACGAACTGTCGGCTGAGAACCTCGAAGCGCTCGACAAGGCGGGCATTGAATCCGTCGTCCTGCTCGACATCGACCACGTCAACACCGGGCCTTGGATCCGCAACACGCTGAAAGTCGACAAGGCCGAAGACCGTGACCACGCGCTCAGCGATATTTATCGCGTGATGCGCCCTGGCGAACCACCGACGCGTGAAACCGCCGAATCGCTGTTTGCCGGACTGTTCTTCGACGCCGACCGTTACGACCTGTCCGCCGTTGGCCGTGTGAAGCTCAACATGCGCCTCGAACTCGACGCGCCCGACGATCACACGACGCTGCGCCGCGAAGACATCATGGCGGTCGTCAAGACTCTGGTTGGCCTGAAAGACGGCAAGGGCGAAATCGACGACATCGACAATCTCGGCAACCGCCGCGTGCGATCGGTCGGCGAATTGCTCGAGAACCAGTATCGCGTCGGGCTGCTCCGTATGGAGCGCGCCGTGAAGGAGCGGATGTCTTCGGTCGATGTTTCTACCGTGATGCCCAACGACCTGATTAACGCCAAGCCTGCCGTTGCCGCAGTGCGCGAATTCTTCGGCTCGTCGCAGCTGTCGCAGTTCATGGACCAGACCAATCCACTGTCCGAAGTCACGCATAAGCGTCGTGTTTCGGCGCTCGGGCCGGGTGGTCTGACTCGTGAGCGTGCCGGCTTCGAGGTGCGCGACGTTCACCCGACGCATTATGGTCGCATCTGCCCGATCGAAACGCCCGAAGGTCCGAACATCGGTCTGATCAACTCGCTGGCGTCGTTCAGCCGCGTGAATAAATATGGCTTTATCGAAACGCCCTACCGGAAAGTCGTCGATCACAAAGTCACCGACGATGTCGTTTATTTGTCGGCAATGGAAGAAGCCAAGCACACGATTGCGCAGGCGAACGCTGAGTTGAACGCGACGAAGGGCTTTTCGGAAGAACTCGTCTCTTCGCGTCAGGCCGGCGAATTCCTGATGGCAATCCCCGACAACATCACATTGATGGACGTGAGCCCGAAACAGCTGGTTTCCGTCGCCGCATCACTCATTCCGTTCCTTGAAAACGATGACGCGAACCGCGCGTTAATGGGATCGAACATGCAGCGTCAGGCCGTGCCGTTGGTGCGCGCCGAAGCGCCGTTTGTTGGCACCGGCATGGAAGAAACCGTCGCTCGTGATTCGGGCGCAGCGGTCGCGGCGAAGCGCGGCGGAATCGTCGATCAGGTCGACGCGACGCGCATTGTTATCCGCGCGACCGGGGAAGTCGATTCGGGCCATTCAGGCGTCGACATCTACACGTTGCAGAAATTCCAGCGGTCGAACCAGAACACCTGCATCAACCAGCGTCCGCTGGTGAAAGTCGGCGATGCAATCACGACCGGCCAGATCATCGCGGATGGTCCGTCGACTGAATTCGGTGAACTGGCGCTGGGGCGCAACACGCTCGTCGCGTTCATGCCGTGGAATGGCTATAACTACGAAGATTCGATCCTGATCAGCGAACGCATCGTGAAGGACGATGTCTTCACGTCGATCCATATCGAAGAATTCGAAGTGATGGCGCGCGACACCAAGCTCGGGCCCGAAGACATCACGCGCGATATTCCCAACGTCGGCGAGGAAGCACTGCGCAACCTCGACGAAGCGGGAATTGTTTACATCGGTGCCGAAGTCGAACCCGGGGACATCCTTGCGGGCAAGATCACACCGAAGGGCGAATCGCCGATGACGCCCGAAGAAAAACTGCTTCGTGCGATCTTCGGGGAAAAAGCGTCCGACGTGCGCGACACATCGCTTCGGCTGCCGCCCGGTGTGGCTGGCACGGTCGTCGAAGTGCGTGTGTTCAACCGTCATGGGATCGACATCGATGACCGCACGCGCGCCATTCAGGCCGAAGAAAAAGATCGTCTGGCCAAGGACCGAGATGATGAACGCGGCATCCTCAACCGTGCGTCATGGAGCCGTCTTCGCGAAATGCTGCTCGGTCAGACGGTCAGCGCAGCACCCAAGGGCGTGAAGAAAGGCGTCAAGATCGATGCAGCGCTGCTTGAAAGCGTCGAGCATTTCGAATGGTGGAAGTTCGCCGTCGAAGACGATGCGCGCCAGTCGGACTTGGAAGCCGTCAAGACGCAGTATGACGACGCCGTCGGCCTCATCAACGCCAAATATCAGGATCGTGTCGAAAAGCTCGAGCGTGGCGATGATCTGCCCCCCGGCGTGCTCAAGATGGTCAAGGTATTCGTTGCGGTGAAGCGCAAGCTGCAGCCGGGCGACAAGATGGCCGGCCGCCACGGGAACAAGGGCGTCATCAGCCGTATTCTGCCGAACGAGGACATGCCATTCCTCGCCGACGGGACGCCGGTCGATATCGTGCTGAACCCCTTGGGCGTACCAAGCCGGATGAACGTCGGACAGATTTTCGAAACGCATCTCGGCTGGGCGGCGCGCGGTCTTGGTCAACAAATCACGAGCGCACTCGAAGCATGGCGCGAAGCCAATCCCGATGCCAAGGGCGCGAAACCGCCCGAAGCTGTTCGCGAGCGGCTGAAAACAGTTTACGGCGAGAAATATCACGCCGAAATTGCGGCGCGTTCGGATGATGAGATCGTCGAAATGGCGGGCTTGCTGAAAAACGGTGTGCCGATGGCAACGCCGGTTTTCGATGGTGCGCGCGAAGCCGATGTGTCGAACATGCTGACACTTGCTGGCCTCGACACATCGGGTCAGTCGGACCTATATGACGGGCGCACGGGCGACATGTTCGATCGCAAAGTTACGGTCGGGTATATCTACATGCTGAAACTGCATCACCTTGTCGACGACAAGATCCATGCGCGCTCGATCGGACCCTACAGCCTTGTTACGCAGCAACCGCTGGGTGGTAAGGCACAGTTCGGCGGACAGCGTTTCGGCGAAATGGAATGCTGGGCACTGCAGGCTTATGGCGCTGCCTACACCTTGCAGGAAATGCTGACGGTGAAGTCCGATGACGTCGTCGGTCGCACCAAGGTTTACGAAGCGATCGTCAAGGGCGACGACAGCTTCGACGCCGGCATTCCCGAGAGCTTCAACGTCCTCGTCAAGGAAATGCGCTCGCTCGGCCTCAACGTCGAACTGACCAGCATCGACAAGGTCGACGAAAGCGAAGTGGCTGCAATCGCCGCCGAATAGGCAACGATCGATCCGAGAAATCTCTCTTCCCCCTAACCCCTCCCACAAGCTTGGGAGGGGAACTGGAGCTACCCAAGATGAACGAACTGACAAACTTCGCAAATCCCGTCGCAAAGCCCGAAACCTTCGACCAGATCGAAATCGGCATCGCGAGCCCCGAGCGCATTCGGTCGTGGTCGTTCGGCGAGATCAAGAAGCCCGAGACCATCAATTATCGCACGTTCAAGCCCGAGCGTGACGGCCTGTTCTGCGCGCGTATCTTCGGCCCGATCAAGGATTACGAATGCTTGTGCGGCAAGTACAAGCGCATGAAATACAAGGGTATTGTCTGCGAAAAGTGCGGTGTTGAAGTTACCGTGTC
>JANLWD010000194.1:0-1507 GCA_031364345.1 Sphingomonas sp. | reverse complement strand
ACTTCGCCCGTCGCACCGTCGATCGTCAGAATGTCGCCCTCGCGGATTTCACGCATTGCCGCGCCCTGGCCGACGCGCGCAATCCTTGCCTTTGCATCGATGCTCAGCGAACCTGCACCGGAGACACAGGGCCGTCCCATGCCACGCGCGACGACCGCTGCGTGCGACGTCATCCCGCCGCGTGCCGTCAGGATGCCTTTGGCTGCGTGCATGCCGTGGATGTCTTCGGGACTGGTTTCAGTGCGGATCAGGATAACGCTGTCACCCATTTCGGCGCGTTTTTCGGCCGTGTCGCTGTCGAAAACGGCGATCCCCGATGCCGCACCGGGCGATGCGGGCAGCCCTTTGACGAGCACGTCGCGCATTGCCAGCGGGTCGAGCGTCGGGTGCAGCAGTTGATCCAGCGCCGACGGATCGACACGGCAGATCGCTTCGTCGCGCGTGATCAGTGCTTCATCGGCCATGTCGACGGCAATCTTCAACGACGCCTTTGCCGTGCGCTTGCCCGAACGCGTCTGGAGCATCCAGAGCTTACCCCGCTCCACGGTAAATTCGATGTCCTGCATGTCGCGGTAATGCACCTCGAGAAGGTCGAACACGCGGGTCAGTTCGCCGTACACATCGGGCATCGATTCCTGCATCGACAGCGGTTTTGCTTTTGCCCGTTCGCGCGCTGCGGTCGTAAGATATTGCGGCGTGCGGATGCCGGCAACAACATCTTCACCCTGTGCGTTGATCAGATATTCGCCGTAATAAGCGCGCTCCCCAGTGGCCGGATCGCGGGTGAAAGCAACACCCGTGGCCGACGTGTCGCCCATGTTGCCGAACACCATGGCCTGCACATTGACTGCGGTGCCCCAGTCACCGGGGATGCTGTTGATGCGGCGATAAACTTTCGCACGCTCCGATTGCCACGATCCGAACACCGCGCCGACCGCGCCCCACATCTGGTCATGCACGTCTTGCGGAAACGGCCGGCCCCATAGCGCGGCAACGATGCGATGATATTCGGCGACCAGCTTTTGCAAATCCTTGGCCGACAACTCGGTATCGAGCGAAATCCCCTGATCTTCCTTGGCAATCTCGAGTGCTTCTTCGAATGCGCCATGATCAAGGCCGAGCACGACATCGGCATACATCTGAATGAAGCGGCGATAGCTGTCCCACGCAAAACGCGCATCGCCCGAAGCCGCCGCAAGCCCGACCACGGTCTCGTCGTTCAAACCGAGATTGAGAACCGTGTCCATCATGCCGGGCATCGAAACCCGCGCGCCGCTGCGTACCGAAACGAGGAGCGGGTCGGCCGCATCGCCGAATGTCTTGCCCGTCACCGTTTCGATATGCGTGATCCCGGCGGCAACTTGCGGCATCAGTTCGGCGGGAAACGCCTCGCCTTCCTGATAATAACGCGCGCACATCGGCGTCGAGATCGTGAAGCCCGGCGGCACCGGCAGCCCGATCGAGGCCATGCCATCCAAGTTGGCGCCCTTGCCGCCGAGCAGTGTCT
>JANLWD010000177.1:0-10371 GCA_031364345.1 Sphingomonas sp. | reverse complement strand
AATTCACGGTCGCGGTGCGTGACGACGCCCAGTTGCGGACGAACGGTCGTGAAAGGATAGGCGCCGACTTTGGCCCGCGCATTGGTGACCGCATTGATGAATGTCGATTTCCCGGCATTGGGAAGCCCGAGCAGCCCGGCATCGGCCAGCAGCTTCAGCCGCAGCCAGACCCACGCTTCTTCACCTGGCCAGCCGGTGCCGTGCTGGCGCGGGGCGCGATTGGTCGAAGTTTTATAGGTCGCATTGCCGCGCCCGCCGTCGCCGCCGCGCAGATAGACGCGCCGTTCACCGACCTTGGTGAAATCGGCAAGGACATGCTGCTTGTCCTCGCTCAGCACTTGCGTGCCGACGGGCACCCGGATGATCAGGTCGTCGCCGCCGCCACCCGTGCGATTCGACCCGGCACCGCCCTTGCCGCGCGGCGCCCGGAAATGCTGGGTATAACGAAAATCGATGAGTGTGTTGAGGCCCGCGACCGTTTCAAACACGATATCGCCGCCCTTGCCACCATTGCCGCCGTCGGGTCCGCCATATTCGACAAATTTTTCGCGACGAAACGCAACTGCGCCGGGGCCGCCCGCGCCCGACGATATATAGATTTTGGCTTGATCGAGGAAATGCATGACGCGCCTGTAGCGGTTCAGGCTGGCTTTGTCTCGGTGCGCGGCGGCACGGCGAGCCGCAAGCCCGGCGATGCGACCAGTTGTTTGAGTGCGGCGTCGCGCGCGGCTGTCCGCGGCAGGCCGAGCGCATCGGCCATCGGCTGTCCGAGGAGTGCATCGCCCAGCGCCATGAACACCAGCATCAGCGTATGTTCGGCAATCAGCTCGGCATCGCCTTCGGCCGACAAATCGTTCACGATCTTGTGAATGGCAGTCAGGATCGGGTCGAGCGCATCCTTGTTACCCGAAATGATCATCCATGTGGCAAGCGCCCCGGCGCCTTGTTTGTCGAAGGCAGCGAAAGTCCAGTCGACGATACCTTTGGGATCGGCCTCGCCGCGCCGCGCCTTGACCACGGTGTCGGCAATGCTGGCGCAGACACGTTCGGCAAGCATTGCCGCCAGCGCCTTTTGGAGTTCGAGCGCCGAGCCGAAATGGTGCAGCAGATTGGCATGAGTCCGTCCGATCCGCCCCGCCACGGCTTTCAACGTGACCGCTTGCGGTCCGTCGGCCAGCAGGATGTCATAAGCCGCCGCCAGTGCAGCGGCACGGCTTTCATCGGGGGAGAGGCGTTTGCGTTCCGTCGTCATAGCGTGTTGTTTTCTTTGCCTGTGACATGGTGGTCAGCCCTCACCGTATCGCATTATGCTGAACAAGTTGACAAGCCGGATCATTGGGCAGTGATGGCGCCATGATACCGACACTGACTACCGATCGTCTGGAGCTTCGCGCCATAAATCATGGTGACTGGAACGCTTATGCCGCGATGTGGGCCGACTCGCGCGTCACTGCTTTCATTGGTGGTGCCCCGCGCCCGCGCGACATTGCATGGGCCAAATTCGGACAGGCCGTCGCGATGTGGCCGTTGTTCGGTTATGGCAACTGGGCCGTGATCGACCGGGCGAACGCAATGTTTCTCGGCGTCTGCGGCTTTGCCCGGTACGAACGGGCGATCAGCCAACTCGACGGCTATCCCGAAGCCGGATGGGCATTCACCGCGCAAAGCTGGGGGCGCGGCATCGCGAGCGAGGCCGTGGGTGCCGTACTTGCCTGGGCCGACGCCAGCGCGATCGCCGAAACGCGCTGTCTGATCGACGATGCCAACGTCGCGTCGGTCAGGGTCGCAACCCGCAACGGTTACGTGCACTGCGCCACGCTTCCCGACAAATGCGTGTTCAGGCGGCCATTGCCATCGACGGGTGCAGGTCGAGTGCCATCGTGATGCAGGGCACCTCAATGCCAAGCGCGCGGCTTGTGCGCATTTCACGACCGGTCGCGACAAAACCAAGCTTGTCGAGAACATGGCCCGATGCCGGATTGGCGGTAAAATGTCCTGATACCAGTCGCGTGAGCCGCAACGTGTCGCGCGCCATTGCGACGACCGCGCGTCCCGCTTCGGTCGCAAAACCAAGGCCCCAGTGCGAAGGCACGATCCAGTAACCAAGCTCCATCTCGCCGTCACGGTCGGCAAGGCCGATTCCGCCGATCAGCCGCGGCGGCCCCATCGTCCGCTGGAAAATCAGCAGGTCGGCCTCACCCGGTTTGCGCGAGCGCCCCAGATAAATTTCGGCCTCGTCGATCGCATAGGGCCACGGCGCCGTTGCCAGATTCATGACAATGTCCTCGCGCGCAAAAGCCTCGGCCAAAGCGGGCGCATCTTCGACCCAGCCGGGCCGCAACAGCAATCGTTCGGTTCGTGCGAACATTTCGGTCTCTCCTTGGCCGTGCTCCTAGCTCGCGTTAACGACGGGCCGGTGACACTGTTTCAGGGAGATACAAAAAAGGGAGCGCGGGGGTGACCCTTACTCCCTACGACCTGCCTTGGCAGATCTTCGGGTCACCCAGTTGGTGACCCGTAAATCGGACCACCGGTTATTCGGCTGCCATCATAATCGGATCGACCGATACATATTTGCGGCCCTGCTTGCCTTCGTGGAAGGCAACACGACCCTCGGCGAGCGCAAACAGCGTGTGGTCCTTGCCACAACCGACGTTGCGTCCCGGCCAGACACGCGTGCCGCGCTGGCGAACGATGATGTTGCCGGCAAGCGCGTGCTCGCCGCCGAATTTCTTGACGCCAAGGCGACGACCGGCCGAATCGCGACCGTTGCGTGACGAACCACCTGCCTTTTTATGTGCCACTGTTCGTTACTCCTTTGGTGCTTTGGCCGGCGCTTTGGCGGCTGCGGCTTTTTTGGCCGGTGCCTTCTTTGCGGGTGCATCAACAGCTGTATCCGCAATTATTTCAGGCTTGGGTGCCGCTTCTTTTTTCGGCGCTGCCTTCTTTTCTTCTGCCGCGCCGACGCTGATGATCTTCAGGATCGTATGCTGCTGGCGATGGCCGTTCTTGCGGCGATAATTGTGGCGGCGCTTCTTTTTGAAAACGATTACCTTATCGGCTTTGGCCTGTGCGATGATTTCGGCCGCGACGGTCAGTCCCGATGCCGAACCTTCACTCGTGAAAAGAACATCGCCCAGCGAAATGCGCGCGCCGGCGTCGCCGTCCATGCGGTCAACAACAATTTTGTCTCCGGCGGCAACGCGGTACTGCTTGCCGCCCGTGCGCACGATCGCGAACATGGGTCTGATCTCTTCTCAAAAACAAATGACGCGCACAGTCAGCCGACCACTCGCGGGAAAGCGCGCCGTTAAGCGAGGGGGTGCCTTGTGTCAACGCGATTCGCCCCGGCGGGGGTCACAGTCACCCGAATACGCCGCCATCGGCCGTTGCATAATGCGCCATTGCCATCGTCGTCAGTTGCGCATTCACCCGGATACAGCTGGCAAACACGCTTGCGTCGGTCACCATCACATTGGCTTTGCCGTGGACCCGGCACTTTGTGTCGACGACGCCCATTGCCGGGTCGCTGTTCATGGCATTGCCGCCTTGCGGATGCGAACTCGACAGGACGATGTCATCGGCTTCGCGGATGCGGTCATGCAGGAACGCGTCGATGTCCATGCCCGGCGTCAGCGTGCCGCCGCGTGACAGCGCCGGATAGACCTCGATCGCACCGCCCGCAAAATGCACGCGCACCAGCGCCCCGACCGCGCGGCGGATCAGCGGAATATCCTCTTCGACGTCGAGTTTGAAGCTGAACTGATTGCCGAGCACCCGCCCGCGCCGGTCGGCGGGAAATAATATACCCGCCGATGCCAGCCGCGAATAATTCTGCATTTTGCGTGCATGATCGCCGAACCAGCCGGTCAACAGCGTCGCCATGCTCATCGGCGGCTGAAAATGCGATTCGATGAGGTAATCGCCCCGATCGACATAGGTCGTCATCTGGTCCTCGTCCCATGTCCGCATGTCATGCGGCATCAGCGCGGACACGGGACTGGCGATGTTCAGCGAAATTCCCTCGCCCGTGCCCATGATCCCGCTCGCGTCGAGGATTCTGCTCGACGCCATTGCACCCGCGGCAACGACAACGCCGTCGCGCGCGGCGATTGTCCGGCGGCGGCCGTCGTCGAACACGACGTCGACGCTTTGGGCCACGCGCTCGTCGTCGTCGCGCCAGTTGATCCGCTCGACGCGGGCATTCGCGATGATGCGCGCGCCTTTTCGCCGGGCATCGATCAGGTAGGATTGCGCCATGCCGTTTTTGCGGCCGTAAGGGCATCCGGTATTGCAATATCCGCAGTAATTGCACGGTGCGCCCGCACTGCGCGGTCCCCAATTCTTGCGGAACCACGTCGCTGGCGCGGCCACGTCGACGGGATCGCCCGTTGCCGCGGCATAAGCGGCCCATCCGTCGAGGATATGACGCCCGTTGTTCCGCCCGCTGATCGGGTCGATCGTTTCGATGCCGAGATGCTGTTCGACCGCAAGATAGGCCGCATCGAATGCAGCGCGGTCCACAGGTGCGCCGATGCTTGCCCATTTGTCGAATACGTCGGGCGCATCGGGATGGATCATCCCCGGCTGATCGACACGCAGCGCAATGCCATTGTTGATGACTGTGCCGCCGCCCACGCAATGTGCCTGGAACACCACGAAATCATTGTCGCGGCTCGTCTGGATCGCGCCGTCCTTGAACAGATGCGCGGTCATCCGCCGTTCTTCGTGCGTGATCCGCTGCGACGGATAATGCGGCCCCGCCTCGACAATCAGGACGTCGTGCCCGCGCGCCGCCAGGTTGTACGCCGCCACCGCACCTCCCGCTCCCGATCCGATGACGACAATGCCGGCACTCGACGGACAGGCATCATGACCGATGAAATCGTCATGCGTCAGCTCGCGCCCCTCGTGCACCGTAATCTCGATTTCGCCCGGCGCGTCACGATCGCGAAATTGCGGCAGGGTGAAACCGATCTGGCGGTGGACCGGATTATGTTCGTTGTCGGCTTGCGTCAGCCCTTCCCAATGGCCGTAATAACCGGCGTAAATGATCGTCCGGATGCGCGCGAGATCCTGAAAGAAATCGATCTGCGTTTCCTGCAACCGCCGGCGGATCGTATCTGCGCGGCCCGCAACCGAATCGAAAATGAACAACGGACCGCCGAGCACCAGCCCGACTGCGATGATCAGCGCGCCGATCTGCTGCGGCTTGCCGCCTTCGATCTGGCCGAATTGCGTCTGAAGATTTTCCACGACTTGCCGGGGCGTGATGACCATCGTGACATCGTGGAACAGCGCCTCGGTGATTTTCTCGAGGATTTCGCATTGAACGGCATCGAACGGTCGGCGCATGATTACCCCCGGCTCTTGTGCATCGCAAAATTTCCACGCAGTCTGCTCGCAATGCGCAAAAAAGTCTTCGACGAAATCTGGGGGAATAGTCGCGACCGGCAGGCGCGGGAATGCTTTGCCGAACTCGGGCGCTGGATGGCCGACACGCCGCACACCGAACTCGCCCGGCGACAGGCATCAGCCGAAGCGACATTTCGCCAGCTGGGCATTACATTTGCCGTTTACGGCGACGACGATGCCGCCGAACGGATCATCCCGTTCGACATCGTCCCGCGCATTTTCACCAGCGCCGAATGGTCGCGGCTTTCGGCGGGCCTGATCCAGCGGGTCGAAGCGATCAATGCTTTCCTCACCGACATTTACGGCGCGCGCCGCATCCTCGACGAAGGTGTCCTGCCGCCCGAAATCATTCTCACCAATCCGCAGTTTCGCCCCGAAATCGTGGGATCCGCGCCGCCGCACAACATCTGGTCGCACATTTGCGGCATCGATCTCGTCCGCACCGGGCCTGACGATTTCTACGTGCTCGAGGATAATGCGCGCACTCCGTCGGGGGTCAGCTATATGCTCGAAAACCGCGAAGCGATGATCCGGCTTTGTCCCGAACTGTTCCGCCAATATCATGTCCTGCCCGTCGACAGTTACGGCGACATGCTGCTCGAAACCCTGCGCAGCGTGGCACCGGTGGGCGCCGGCAGCGACCCGGTCTGCGTCATCCTGACGCCCGGGCGGTTCAATTCGGCTTATTACGAACACAGCTTTCTTGCCGACAGCCTCGGCATCGAACTGGTCGAAGCTGTCGATCTCGAAGTCGATGATGATTTCGTCTGGATGCGGACGATCACGGGCCGTGTCCGCGTCGACGTGATCTATCGCCGTGTCGATGATGACTACATCGATCCGCTGGTGTTCCGGCCCGATTCGATGCTCGGCATTCCCGGTTTGATCGCGGCCTATCGCGCGGGCCATGTCGCGATCGTCAATGCGCCGGGCACGGGCATTGCCGACGACAAGGCAATCTATAGCTACATGCCCGACATCGTCCGCTTTTATTCGGGGAGCGAGCCTCTGCTCCCGATTGTGGAGACCTGGCGATGCCGCGAAAAACATGCGCTGAAATATGTGCTCGAGCATTTGCCCGAACTCGTGGTGAAGCTGGTCGACGGTTCGGGTGGTTACGGGATGCTCGTCGGGCCGTCCGCGACGAAAGCCGAAATCGAGGATTTTCGCGCCGCGCTCATTGCTCAGCCCGAACGCTATATCGCGCAACCCACGTTGGCGCTGTCGACAGTCCCGACATTGTGCGACGACGGCATCGCCCCGCGACATGTCGATTTCCGTCCCTTTGTTCTGACAGGCACGAACGGCGTCAAAATCGTTCCTGGCGGCCTGACGCGCGTTGCCCTCAAACAGGGTTCGCTCGTCGTCAATTCGAGCCAGGGCGGCGGCACGAAGGACAGCTTCGTCCTCGCCAATGACGGCGAAGGGTAATGCTGAGCCGCACTGCGTCCTCGCTCTACTGGCTCGGCCGCTATGTCGAGCGCGCCGAATTTACCGCGCGCCTTGTCGAGGCCACCGTCCGCCTCGATGCCATGTCGTCCCGGCCAGCGGGCGAAGCAGCGTGGGAAAGCGCGCTTTCGGTCATCGAAGCGAACAAGGCGTTCAAGGCGACGGGGGAAAAACTCAATCCGCGCAATGTTGCCCGCTTCCTGACGCTCGCGACATCGCACCCCGGATCGGTCGTCGCCTGCCTCGACCGGGCGCGCGACAACGCCAAGGCCGTGCGGACCGCGCTGTCGCGTGAAGCCTGGCAGACGATGAATCGCGCCTGGCTGCTGTTTCAAAACCGCACCAGCCCGGGCAATACCGAAGCAACGATTGCGCTGGTCGATGAAGCACAGGCGGAAACGCGCGGTTTCGAAGGGGCGATCGGGCGGATGCTGCGCAATCCGGCAAGCTGGTTCATCCGGCTGGGCGCGACGATCGAACGTGCCGACAACACCGCGCGGCTGCTCGACGTCAAATATCATATCCTGCTGCCCGAAGGCGAGCGCGTCGGCGGCACGGTCGACCGCGATCAATGGACGACGATCCTGCAAACCGTCTCCGCAGTGAATGCCTACCGCTGGCTCTATCGCGAGGGGCTGAAACCAGCACTCGTCACCGAATTGCTCATGCTGCGCCGTGAACTGCCGCGCTCGCTTGCCGCCAGTGCCGAAGAAGTCGTGCTGCATCTCAATGCGCTTGGCAAACAGACGGGCTTTCAGGGCGAGGCCGACCGGCTGGCCCGGCTGCGTCATGCGCGGCTCGGCGAAACGCGGGTCGATGCTGTCGTCAAACGCGGGCTGCATCAGTATCTTGAGGAATTTCTCGCTGAAAATGCCGAGCTTAATGCGGCGATCTCGCGCCAGTTCAGGTTTATCTGATGCGCCTGTCGATCGATCATCACACGGTTTACCGCTTCAGCCAGCCGCAAGCGCGCGTGGTGCAATTGCTCCGCGTGACGCCGACCGATTATGCGGCGCAAACCGTGATCGACTGGCGGATCGACGTCGATTGCGATGCGCGGCTGCGCACCGGTCACGACGGTTACGGTAATGCAACGACCATGCTCTATGTCGATGGCCCGATTTCGGAAATTGCGCTGACCGTGCGCGGACAAGTGCTGACCGATGACATGGCTGGCATCGTGAAGGGGATTGCCGAAACGCTGCCGCCGCTGTTCTACACCCGGACGACCGCGCAAACGGCAGTCGACGCCAGCATTGCCGAACTCGCGCGCAGCATCGGCAGCTCGGACAGCCTCGAGCAAGCACATGCGCTCAACGCACTTGTCGGCGGCGTCATCACCATCATCGGCGGACGCGGAACGCCCGGCCGCGCCCCCGCCGAAATACTCGACAGCGGGACCGGATCGGTTCGTGACGCCGCGCACCTGCTCGTCGCGGTGGCGCGCGCACGCGGCTTTCCGGCGCGCGTGGTTGCCGGGCATTCGCTGCACGGGCCCGACCGGGGCGCGCGGCAATCGGCGCATTACTGGGCCGAAATCCACATCAAACGCATCGGCTGGGTCGGCCTTGATCCCTGTTCGGGGGCCAGCCCCGACGAAAGCTATGTCCGTGTCGCCGTCGGCCTCGACGCATCGGACGTGACACCGGTATCGGGCACCCGGCGCGGCGGTGGGATCGAGGAACTCGATGTCGACGTCCGCGTCGCGCAGGAGCAATAGGCGATGACCTATTGCGTCGGGCTTCTGATCGATGCGGGGCTCGTGATGATTGCCGACACCCGGACCAATGCGGGCATCGACAATATCTCGGTGTTCAGGAAACTGCATGTGCTTGCCGATGACGACGACCGGCTGATCGTGGCGGCAACCGCGGGCAGCTTGTCGGTCACGCAATCGACGCTGGCGCTGCTCGAGGAAGGCCTGCCCGCGCATGACGACAGCGGGCTGCCACGCACTGTTGCTGGCCAGCCGACGATGTTCCGCGTGGCGCAGCTGGTCGGCGAAGCACTGGCGATGGCGAAACGCACGATCGGCGCGACGCTGCACGGGACGGCAGTCAACGCATCGGCCTCGATCCTGCTCGGCGGGCGGGTCGGCACTGGCGAACCGGGCGGTCCGCTCACGCTCTATCAGATTTATGCCGAGGGCAATTTCATCGAATGCCAGCCCGATGCACCGTTCCTGCAGATCGGCGAGCTAAAATATGGCAAGCCCATTCTCGACCGGGCGCTGCGCTGGCAATCACCGCTCGACGAAGCCGTCAAGGTCGCGCTGATTTCATTCGACGCGACGATCCGGTCGAACCTGTCGGTCGGACGCCCGCTCGACCTGATCGTGATCCCGATGGATCGCACGAAGCCAATCATCCGCCGCCGGATCGAAGAGGACGACGCCTATTTCAACGAATTGAGCGCAACCTGGGGCCGGATGCTCAACGAAGCCCGCACGCAGATACCAGACCCGCCGTTTATGTAGAGCGGTGGTCGGGAGTCGACATGGCAGCTTGCGACAGGTTTTCGGGCGCTCGGATCTTAATGCCTGTGGTTCGAAAGCGGACATAACTGCATTGTCGCCGAGTCAGAAATTCGCTAGGCATAAAGTTGAATTTCGTGGTGGCTTACACAGCGCCCTCTAAAAGAAAACCGTTTAATGAGGGGTAATTATAAACATGTCGGCATATAAAGACTTTACAAACAGGCTAAAACTATTGTTTTCAAAAAATCCTGACTTGATTGTTACCACTCTGAGTAACATTTTTACTATGCGTTTGATTGGAAACAAAACTCATGGGGACTTAGCGGAGATTGCAATTTCAGAATTTATCAATCAATTCATGTATGATTTTAAATCCCTACACGTAGGGAACGACTTGTATCGAGCAAAATCAAATGAAGAAGATATTTCTGTTACAAATGAAGTAACAAATGAAACAATCCCTGTCAGTTTAAAGGCCTATGGTGATGGGCCGTTACAATTATCTACCGATAAAAACTCTATGCTATTTCCAGCATTGCAAAAATTGGGGACTAGGATTTCGGGTGATGAGCTTCAAGCGCTTTGGCTTATGCCTGAATTTGCAGGTTTCCGTAACATTAACATTCTTCCGCTGATCTATGACGAGAAAGCGCAGAAATGTAATATTCTCGTATTCGACGCAGAACGCGCCCAACAAGCTGTCGATTATGTTATTCTTGTGGATGCAGGGAGCGGCAGAAAGCACCCAGTTTTCCGCTTTTATGATGCTCTGGGTGGTTACGTATGCGAAGTCCGATATGGAAGCGCAACGGCCAATGCGCTGCAACGAGGTTTATGGACGCATACACGCAACGGGTTGAAATACTTCGACTCCTTGACGGGCGGATGGGTTTCGTACTCGCATAATTTGACGTTAGTTTCCCTATTTTCCCACGCACTCGTTTCCACAGAGCGAGGGCACACAAAGGCATTGGAAGAAATCAAAGCCGATATTGAACAGATTAAACGAAACGCAGGTTTTTGAAATGCTC
>JANLWD010000158.1:0-7747 GCA_031364345.1 Sphingomonas sp. | reverse complement strand
GCACACTTGCGGTCGTGCCTTCCATCAACTTGAGCAATGCCTGCTGCACGCCCTCGCCCGATACATCGCGCGTAATCGACGGATTTTCGGCCTTGCGCGAAATCTTGTCGATCTCGTCGATGTAAACGATCCCGCGCTGCGCCCGCTCGACATTGTAGTCGCTCGCCTGCAACAGCTTCAGGATGATATTCTCGACATCCTCGCCGACATAGCCCGCTTCGGTCAGTGTCGTTGCATCAGCCATCGTAAATGGCACGTCGAGGATTCGTGCCAGCGTCTGTGCCAGCAAAGTCTTCCCGCAACCCGTCGGCCCGACCAGAAGAATATTCGATTTGGCCAGCTCGACGTCTGCGCCTTTCTGCCCGTGATTTAACCGCTTGTAATGATTGTGCACCGCGACCGAGAGAACGCGCTTCGCCTTTTTCTGGCCGATGACATAATCGTCGAGCACGTCGCAGATTTCCTGCGGTGTCGGCACGCCGCCGTCTTTCTTCGACACCAGCGAGGACTTGGTTTCCTCACGAATGATGTCGTTGCACAGGTCCACGCATTCGTCGCAGATAAACACCGTTGGTCCGGCAATCAGCTTCCGCACCTCGTGCTGCGACTTTCCGCAGAAAGAGCAATAAAGCGTGCTCTTCGAGTCGCTGCCGCTAAGCTTCGTCATTCGTGCCTTCCATACGGGCGCCCAGTGGCCCGAAATTTCGCCGACATGTTACCGTTACATTTCTAACGGGCAATGCTGAATATGCCGTGACCGTCAATCTTCGACGACGACGGGTCGCTTGTCCATCACTTCGTCGACCAGGCCGAACGCCTTGGCTTCGTCGGCTTCGAGGAAATTGTCACGGTCCATCGCCAGTTCGATTTGCTCGACTGTCTTGCCCGTATATTTGGCATAAAGCGTGTTCAGCCGGTGCCGCATGCGCAGGATTTCCTTAGCCTGGATTTCGATGTCCGACGCCATCCCCTGCGCCCCGCCTGACGGCTGGTGGATCATGATCCGGCTGTTGGTCAGCGCAATGCGCTTGCCCGGCTGCCCTGCTGCCAACAGGAACGAACCCATCGACGCGCACTGGCCGATACACACCGTCGTCACTTCGGGACGGATGTACTGCATCGTGTCGTGGATCGCGAGGCCCGACGTGACCACGCCACCCGGCGAATTGATATACATGAAAATATCTTTTTTCGGATTTTCCGATTCAAGGAACAACAGCTGCGCGGTGATAACCGAAGCCATGTGATCCTCGATCCCGCCGGTGATGAAGATAATCCGTTCGCGCAACAGGCGTGAATAAATGTCGAAACTACGTTCGCCGCGGTTGGACTGCTCGATAACAACCGGAATGAGGCCGCCGATAATGTCCGCGTGATCAGGGGTGCGCATGAATGTTCCTTGTTCTTGTCGCCATCTATTTCGGCGGTTCGGCGTTCAGGTTCAAGGGGGGCATTGGTTGCACCCGCATAATCGCTCGCCTAAGCGCGTGGGACGACAACACCACATAAAAAAGGCAATGCGCATGGCTCTCCCCGATTTTTTCCGCAACGACGAAGAAGAAAAGGGTGAAGGCGCCCCCGCCGGTGCGTCGGCAATGATGATGAAATTCCTCGATGCGCGCACGGTGCTTATTTTCGGCGGAATCGACCAGAAACTTGCCGAGCGCGTCTCGACGCAGCTTCTTTATCTGGACCACATCAATCACGATCCGATCAAGCTGATCATCAATTCGCCCGGCGGCCATGTCGAATCAGGGGACACGATCCATGATTTGATTCAGTTCATTGCCTCGCCCGTGGCGGTCATCGGCACCGGCTGGGTGGCAAGTGCGGGCACGCATATCTTCCTTGGCGCGCCGAAAGAACGGCGCTTCTGCCTGCCGAACACACGCTTCCTGATCCATCAGCCATCGGGTGGCGCGGGCGGCAAAGCAAGCGACATCGCCATCCAGGCGCAGGAGATCATCAAGATGCGCCAGCGCCTCGGACGGATCATCTCGGAACGCACCGGTCAGCCGATCGAACGCGTGATGAAAGATATCGACCGCGATTACTGGATGTCGATCGACGAAGCCAAAGCTTACGGCATTCTCGGCACTGTTGCGAACAGCATGAAAGACATCACTTTTTAATTTTTTGCGGGGGCGGCCGATGCAAAACGCAACGTCACGCGAGCGAATTCAGGTGTTCATCCTGCTGCTCGCGCTGGCGCTGCCACTGCTTTGGCCGTCGCTCCCCCCGCTCATCGATCTGCCGGGACATGTCGGCCGTTATCACATCCAGTTTTCGATCGACCGTTCGCCCGATCTACAACGCTTTTTCGCGGTCGAGCGCAAATTGCTTCCCAATATGGGCGTCGATCTGCTGGTTCAGGGTCTGGCACCGCTTATTGGCGTGGCGGCGGCGACCAAGCTGATCGTTCTGCTGATCCCTGTCCTAACCGGGGCCGGCATGCTGATGATCGCGCGCGAAATTCACGGCCGCATTCCGGCCCCGACGATTTTCGCGCTGGCACTCGCTTTTCACTATCCCTTCCAATTCGGTTTCGTGAATTTCAGCCTCGGGATGGGACTCGCCTTGCTTGGCCTCGGGCTATGGCTGCGTCTCGGTCGCTTCGACCAGTACCGGGTGCGCGCCTTGCTGTTTGCCGGGTTCGCGCCGCTCGTTTATCTTTGCCATGTCTCGGCATGGGGCGCGCTCGGCGTGCTGATCTTCTCGGCCGAATTCGCGACACAGTTGGCGAACGGCAAACGCTGGTTTGCCGCTGCTGTGACTGCCGCGATTCTTTGCGTGCCCATGGCGCTCCCGGCCGCATTCATCATTGGTTGGGGAAATCAGAGCGGCGGCGGGCTCAGTGACTGGTTCAATGTGCGGATCATTGTCAGCTGGATCGTCACGATCATGCGCAGCCACTGGCAAGCGTTCGATCTCGGATCGGGCATCGTGCTTTATCTGGTCGCAGCCGCGCCAGCCCTGTTCCGCCGGTTCCTGCGCTACGATCTAAGGCTGCTTTTGCCCGCACTAGCGCTCGGCACACTTGCCATCGTGATGCCCAATATCGTTTCGTCCAGCTTTTTTGCAGGAGTCCGGCTGATTCCCTTTGCAGTCGTGCTGGCGCTGCTCGCGATTGACCGCACCGCTCATATGCCTGGCCGTGCGACAGTGATTTTCCGATATGCCGCGCTTGCGTTCCTTGCGCTGCGCGTCAGCGCCCAAACCGTCGATTATGCCATGGCCGATATGCGCAATCGGATCATCCTAGGCGCACTCGACCGTGTCGACCGCGGTGCCCGCATCGCGACGATGGTTGGACAGCGCTGCGGCCGCTGGGAACCGTCGCGGCATCTGCATCTGCCCGAACTTGCCGCACTTAAAAAAGATGCCTTCACAAACGGTCACTGGCAGATCGCCGGGCAACAGGTCATCACCGTCCGCTACACCGCGGGCGCCCCGATCGTGTCCGATCAGTCGCAATTCGTCACCGTGTCAGGATGCACATTTCCGACGATGGCCGAACGATTTGCGACAATCCCGCTGTCGGCGTTCGACTATCTTTGGGTCGTCGAAGTCCCCGTCGCGAACTGGCCACGCGATTCCCGGCTGCAACCGATCTGGCAGGACGGTCAGTCGGTGCTGTACCGGATCATCCGGTGACGTGCGCGGCGCCTTTTACTTGGCTTTGCGCCACGTGACGATGCCCGACATCGCATAATTCCACACGACGCTGATCGCGATTCCGGCAATCGCCGACAACACCCATGACGTCGGCCGTTCGAAAAGCCAGTCTGCAACACCGATATTTGCCGCCGCTCCCGTTGCACACACCAGATTGAACGTGACCCAGCCACGTACCAGCCCCCAGCCCTGCAACCGCCGGTCGCGGTAGGTGAGCAGATTGTTCAGCACGAAGTTGTTGGTGATCGCAACAAACGTCGCGGCCCCTTGGGCGATGGCAAATGTCGCGCCGAATCCTTTGAACAATGCCGTCAAAATCGTGAAGTGCACGAGCACACCGAACGATCCGACCATACCGAACGTGATGAACCGCACTGGCACGTAGCGCCCGAACATCTTGTCCAGCAGCAGCTGGAAATATTCCCACAACACCAGCGAATCGAGCTTGCTTTCGCCGTGCTGGCGATTGCGGAACTGATAGGGCACTTCGACGACACGCAACGGTGCCGGCGCACTTGCGGCAATATCGAGCAGGATCTTGAACCCGATCGACGACAGGCGCGGCAACGACCGCATGAACGCTGCACGCTCGATCGCAAAGAAACCGCTCATCGGATCGGTCAGCTCGGTGCCGGTCAGACGCTTGGCAAGAAGCGTTGCAAACCAGCTCGCCCATGCGCGCTGCTTGCTCCAAGTGCCGATACCGCCGCCGTCGACATAGCGGCTCGCCGCGATCAGCTCGCCGCGACCTTCTTCCAGCGCGCGGATCATGTCGGGAATGACCGATTCGTCGTGCTGCAAGTCGGCATCCATCACGACGATGTACGGCGCAGCGCTCGCGAGCACGCCTTCGACACAGGCCGACGACAGCCCGCGTCGCCCCACACGGTGCACCACGCGAACGCGCGCGTCGCGATTGGCCAGCGCGCGGACATGTTCGGCCGTCCGGTCGGGCGAATTATCGTCGACGTAGATCATTTCCCACGCGATGTCCGTCAGCGCGCGGCACAACGCGTCATGCAACGGGCCGACGTTTTCGACTTCGTTGAAACTTGGCACCACGATCGACACACGTGCCGGCAACAACGGGCGCGTCGGCGCGATGTTACGCTCGGTTTCGGTTTCGGCGTGCGCCTCAGCCACGACTGGCAACCATTTGTGTCATAGGAACCTCATGTCGCTGCGGGTTGATGTCACTGCCGGCTGTGCCGATCGCGGGGATGCCGAGATAGGCAAGCCGCCGCACTTCGCGCCGCCCGCGCACGACCGTGTCGAGGATCAGCCCGCAAAATCCGTTTAGCGCGGCAAGCAGCATCAGGCCCGTCGCGAGGAGTGCCGTCGGCAAGCGCGGCACGAGCCCGGTTTCGAAAAAAGTGAATACCAGCGGGATCGCCAGACCGATCGCAATCGCCGCAAGGACGCCACCCAGCCCGCCGAAAAACAACAGCGGCCGTTCGAACCGGAACAGCATCACGATGGTCTTGAGAATCCGCCAGCCGTCCGAATAAGTGCTCAGCTTCGACACCGATCCCTCGGGCCGCGCGGCATAAGCCGTCACGACTTCAGCAACCGGCATCCGCATCTCGAGCGCGTGGACGCTGATTTCTGTCTCGATTTCGAACCCGGCGGACAGGACGGGGAAACTTTTCACAAATCGTCGCGAAAATACCCGGTAACCTGACAATATGTCGCTGAAACTCCGTCCGAATGCCCACGCTAGCATGGTCGTCAGCATGGCATTGCCGAACCGGTGACCACGGCGGTAAGCCGCATCGACTTCCGATCGGCGCGCACCGACGACCATTTCGAGCTGATCGTCGATCAGCTGCGCGATCATCTCTGGCGCTGCGGCGGCGTCATAGGTCGCGTCGCCATCGGCGATTACATAGATGTCGGCTTCGATATCGGCGAACATGCGCCGCACGACGTTGCCCTTGCCCTGCATCCGCTCGCTGCGAACTGTCGCGCCCGCGGCAACTGCCACAGCGCACGTCGCGTCAGAAGAATTGTTGTCGTAAACGTAAATCTGCGCAGCGGGGAGCACAACGCGAAAGCCCGCGATCGTCGCGGCAATCGCGGCTTCCTCGTTGTAACAGGGCAACAGGACGGCAATGCGCATATTCGTCATGGCCGTCCCCTATAGCTGCGCGCAGGTTAAGCTTTCTTGCTTGCTGCGGGTTTCTTTGCGGCCACTTTCGCTGGCGCCTTGTCGGCAGCTTCGGCCTTTTTCGCCGGTGCTTTTTTTACAGCAGCCGGCTTGGCTTCCGCTTCCGCTTCGGATGACGCTTTCTTTGCTGCCGTCTTCTTTGCCTTGGCAGGCTTCACATCGTCGCCGTGATCGTGCCCGCAATCGGGCCCGTGCACATGGCCGTCTTCTTCCTCGATTGCGGCTTCCAGCTCGGCTTTGGGCACTGTCCGGTCGGTAATCTCGGCTTTCGAAAAAAGGAAATCGACCACTTTGGCTTCATACAGCGGCGCACGCAGCTGCGCGGCGGCCATCGGCTCCTGCTGGACATATTGGACAAAGCGCTCGCGATCCTTGGGATCATATTGGGCCGCGGCTTGCTGGATCAGCCGGCTCATTTCGGCCTGCGTTATGTCGATGCCGTTGCTCTGCCCGATTTCGGAGAGCAGCAGGCCCAGCCGCACTCGCCGTTCGGCAATCGACCGGTAATCGGCTTTGTCGTTTTCCATTTCGGCAAGCGCTGCTTTCGGATCTTCCTCGCGTGCGGCTTCCTGTTCGAGTTGCGCCCAGATCTGGTTGAACTCAGCTTCAACCATCGACGGCGGCACGGCAAAATCATGCCCGGCCGCCAGATGGTCGAGCAGTTTGCGCTTCATGTGCGTCCGCGTCAGGCCATTATGTTCCTGCTCGATCTGCCCCTTGATCAGGCCGCGCAACTGCTCGAGGCTTTCGAGGCCAAGCGTCTTGGCGAAATCATCATCGGCGACGGCGGCCTTGGGCACGCGGACTTCGTTGATGACAAGGTCAAACGTCGCCGGCTTACCCTTCAGATAAGCGACGTTATAATCGGCGGGAAACGTCACGCTGATCTGCTTTTCGTCATTGGCTTTCACGCCGATCAGCTGATCTTCGAAACCGGGGATCAGGCGACCGCTGCCGATCTTGACCGACATGCCTTCACCCTTGCCGCCATCGAACGGCTCACCATCGACCTTGCCGAGATAATCCATGATCACCAGATCGCCCGTCGCGGCTTTGTGCCCCTTGGGCGCATCGTCGAACGATTTCTGCTGACCAAGGAAAGTCGCAATCTGCGCGTCGATCGCTGCGTCCTCGATTTCGGCTGTCAGCCGTTCGAGCTTGATTCCTTCGATCTGCGGCGTCGGAACATCGGGCAACACTTCGAGCGCGATCTTGATTTCGGCATCCTTGCCCTGCTCATAACCCTCGTTCAGTTCGACGGCAGGCTGCATCGCGGGGCGCAGCTTATGATCGGTGATCATCTTTTGCACGCCGTCCTGGATCGACGTGTTCAGCGCTTCTTGAAACAGCTGTGGGCCATGCATCTTGCGCACCAGATTGGCGGGCACCTTGCCGGGACGAAATCCGGGCATTTTCATCTGTGGCGCGAGTTTTTTGACCTCGCCTTCGATACGCGATTCAATGTCTTTGGCGGTAATGGTGAGCGTATAGGCGCGCTTGAGGCCCTCGTTCAGCGTCTCGGCAATCTGCATGGTTTCTCTTCACTCAATTAATAATCGGTCGGACGACGAAGCTGGTGCGGGCGAAGGGACTCGAACCCCCACATCTTACGATACTGGTACCTAAAACCAGCGCGTCTACCAATTCCGCCACGCCCGCTTGTCGTGTTCAGCAAGCGGCGGCCTATACCAGCGCCCACGCGAAGGGCAAGGTTTAGTCGGCGGCCCGTCGACGGACGGCATAGCGTGCGGCACTTTCCACGATTGCGCTGTCCAGCACATAGCTGGCGGTTCGGGCGTCAGCGGCACGGTCAGCGACAGGAATAACGAACCGATGATCACTGATGCGAGTCCGCGTAATGCGGTCAAAAGTCTCCCAACGCATGGAAATCGTGCCCTGAGTGTT
>JANLWD010000130.1:0-16382 GCA_031364345.1 Sphingomonas sp. | reverse complement strand
AGCAGCGGCAGCCCGAGGAAGATCAGGTAGAATGAGTAAAGCCCGAGCAGCCCGAGGAAGCCGAGCGCGGGAAGAACCCCGAAAATGCCGGCAACCCAAGCCGCCGTTGCGCCGAATGCTGCGACTTTGAACGCGGCAGTTTTGTTGCGCGTGCCACCAAACGTCGGTGCCAGCCCGTCGATGACCAGTGCAAGTACGTAAACGCCGATCAGCGTAAGGACATAGGCCATGATCGACGACGACAATGCGCCTATTATGCTCGGGCGAAAGCTGAAGCCGAATGCGCCATATCCGAAAACCGTGCCGCCGATGAATTGCGCCACCGGGCCGATGGCTGCGAGCGGGAGCACCCAGCGGCGATAGATGTCACCGATGCTTTCGGTTGATGCGGCAATGCGTGGCCATTCATCCTTCGGTGTCAGGATGATCGCTTTGGCGCCATCGATGAGGCTCGTTCGTTGCGACCCGGGATCGGACGACGTGCGCATGGCGGCAGGCTCCCTGTTGCGAAAGCGCAGTGTTCATCGCGTAGCGCGTGAAAGCAAGAGCGGCGACCCGGTTATTTCTCCACGCCGCGGGCTTTTCCCCAGCTGCGCGCTGCGGTGTAACCGAGATAGCCAGTCCCGAACAGCGCCCACAACGGCTCGGGAATCCCGGCGAGATAGCGGTTCATGCCCTCGGCAATGCCGCGCGCCATTTCGGGCCGGACAGCAGCGATGAGGCCCATCGGGATCGCCCACAGGATCATCGCATACATGACGTAAAGAAAGCTGGGGCGGGCGCGGCTGGTCCACGGATCGCTGCTTTGCGCTTCGGCAACGATCGCTGTCATCTGCGCCTTGATGCTGTCCATTTCCTGGCTGCCCTGAAGTTTCAGCAATTCGATTTTGGCCGCGTCGCGCGCACGCGGATCGGGAATAATTTTGTCGATCAGCGCGGCAATCGGACTGATCAGGGCATCGAGAATAGCCATATACATCTCCAAAGGTGACAAAGGTTACGCAAGCAGTGCGGTGGAATTAACCTAAACGGTTGGCAAGCCAGCCATAAAGAAAGGCTTCGTTAGCGGGACGGCGCTCGGCAAGATCGAGGTAGCGTTCACCCTGAAGCGCTTCGAGCGCTTTCATCAGCACCGCTTCGCCATGCGGCGCGCGTTTGCGCAAAAATATCGCAAGTGCCGCCACTGTTGCATCATCGATGCGGACGCCGGGCACGATATCGGGGTAATCCGAAGCGCCGCGATTGAGCGCGTTGAGCGCGCGCTGAAGAAAAGACACAGCGACTGCGGGGCCCATGTTGACGCCGGTGTCGAAGAGTTCGGAAGCAATCGCGGGCGCGGGCTCGCCGATCCGGTCGAAGCCAGGACGGCTCCAGTAAATTCGCTCGTAAAGCCGCACGGCCATATCGCGCGGAAAGCTTCGCATGTCGCCGCGATAACCGTGCGCGCGCGCAACCGCTTCGGTGATGCCCCAGCGCGTCGCACCCCCGCGATCCGAAGGATGGTTCGAATAACCACCCTCGCGGCCGATCACGGTATCGATGAGTTCGGTAACATCCATGCGCATTGCTCCCGTTAAAGCTAGCAAGATAACCTATTGGGTTATATGTAGGAAAGAGGGATTGACGCCGCAGGCGATTTGCCCGGATTGGTGCCGTGCGCTGCCGAGGACTTGGTAATGAACGATCCCCTGCCGAAAACACCGAGCTTTCGGCTCGACGGAAGACATGCGGTCGTCACCGGTGCGGGACGCGGGATCGGTCTCGCCGCCGCCGCTGCACTTGCCGAAGCCGGGTGTGCGGTAACGCTGATCGCGCGCAGCGGTGACGAGATCGAAGCTGTGGCAACGGCAATTCGCGCGGGCGGCGGTGCGGCAACCGCAGTGCCACTCGACGTTGGTGATTTTTCCGCAGTCGCAGCGTTTTTTGCGTCACGGTCGGCGTTTCACATTCTGGTCAACAATGCCGGCACCAACCGCCCCAAGCCGATGTGGGACGCAACCGAGGATGATTATGACGCCGTGATGGACCTGAACGTCAAAGCGTCGTTTTTCGTGGCGCAGGCTTGTGTCAAAGCGATGATCGCGGAAAAAGTGGCGGGGTCACTGATCCACATGTCATCACAAATGGGGCATGTCGGCGGCCCGAACCGGTCGCTTTACTGTGCGTCGAAATGGGCGGTCGAAGGGATGAGCAAGGCGATCGCACTCGACGTGGCCGCGCATGGCATCCGGTCGAACACGATTGCGCCGACGTTCATCGAAACGCCACTGACTCGGCCTTTTTTCGCCGATGCGACCTTCAGGGAAAGCGTGCTTGCAAAAATCAAGCTCGGCCGCCTCGGTCAGGTCACCGACCTGATGGGCGCCGTATTGTTCCTCGCGTCCGATGCATCGGCACTGATGACCGGCACCAGCATGGTGATCGACGGCGGCTGGACGGCTGAATAGCCGAGCGGCAATCCACGATCGCCGCGCATTCAGCCGCGGTGATCGGCAACATATCCGGGATGCGACACGACCTGTGGCAGCAATCCCGCGAGCAGGGCAACGGCGACCAGCCAGCTCATGACGACCCGCGGCGCGATCGCGTAACCGCGATCGACGGCAATCGTTGCGGGCACAATCACGATGACAGCAAGCGCAGCAGGCCACAGCGGCGACGCGCCCGCCGACGCAGCAATGGCCGTTCCGGCGACGGCTCCCGCAATGGCCGATAATGCCGCGGTTGCCAGTCGCGTCATCGGCTGCCGCCAGAATATGCCGACCGCCAGCATGAAAACAGCAGCCCAGCAGGCCATGATTGCCGTGTCGGTGGCGGGTAAGCCGAACGGCGACTGGCCAGCGATCCACGCCAAGGCAATGGCAAGCGCGATACATGCCGCCGCTGCCTTGCGCGGTGCAAAAGCCAGCATCAGGCCGAGTGCGGCCAAAACCACGCCCGCGGGGATGCTGCCGTCTCTCACGCGTAAAGCCTGGTGGCAACGGCAAGATAATAAACCCCGGCAAGGGCGATGGCAGCGCCCACCGCGCGCACCGCAATCGCGCCGCCCGGTCGCTTCGCAATCAGCCCGGTGGTGATCCCTGCGACGTGAAGCGATCCGGTCGCAAGGACGAAGCCCAGGCTGAAAGCAATCGGATCCGCCATCGACGGCAATTCGGCGCCATGCGCATAGCCGTGAAAAATCGCGAACACCGCAACCATGACCGAGGCCAGCCAGATCGGCGCACGCCATGCCAGCGCAATTGCCGAGCCGAGCATGAAAACCGACATCGCGATGCCGATTTCGACGGGTGGCATCGGTGTGCCAATCATGCCCATCGCGCCGCCGAACGCCATCACTGTCGGAAAAATGACGGGCAGCAGTCCGATCAGCGGACGCCCCAAAAACGCCCCCCACAGCCCGACCGCAACCATCGCGAGCAGATGATCGAGTCCCGAAAGCGGATGCATGAACCCCGCGAACAGTCCTCCGGCCAGCCGCGGGTCGGTGTGCGCCCACGCCGGTTGCGCAGTGACCACAGCCATTAAAGCGAAAGTGTGGCTCGCAATTTTCCCGATGTTGGCTGTCATGGATTGATCGTTTTCTTAAAGCCGCGCATCCCCCGCTGGGTGTCGTGCGTATTTCGAATGATTAACTCGGCGCCGACATGGCGGCAATCTTTTTGCGAACGGGAGATTTTATGATGCGGCGAATGATTTGCGCGGTTGCTGCGGTCCTTGCGACGACACCGGTGTTTGCGCATGATTTCTGGCTGCAACCTGTCCGGTTCATCCTCGCGGCACCCGGCGTTGTACCGATGCTTCTTTATGTCGGGCATGGTGCCGCGCGTGAGCGCTGGGGCGGCGGTATCGACCGCGTGGTCCAGTTCCGCTCCTCGGGTCCCGACGGGCTGGTCGATCGCAAGGCCGATCTGACGCTGGGCGGACCGAAAATCGATGCCGTCGTGCGATTGGCCAAGCCCGGAAGCTATGTCATGGCATTTCAGTCGCGCGCCACGATCAGCGATCTGCCCTATCTGCGCTTTAACGATTATGTCACTGACGAAGGGCTGACGCCGATTGCCGCCCACCGCGCGCGCACCGGCACGCAACGCAGCAACGGCCGCGAACTTTACAGCCGTCGGGCAAAAGCGATCGTTCAGGTCGGGCCGGTCGATGCGGCCGGAGCGGCGCGTGTGGCGAAGCCCATCGGCCTTTCGCTCGAAATCGTGCCCGATCGTCATCCGCTTCTCCTGAAACCGGGCGAAAAAATGCCGGTTCGCGTGTTTTATAACAATCGTCCGCTTGCCGGTGCGCTGGTAAAGCTGACTGATCTTGATGCCGATGCCGTCGCTGTTGCAATGACCAGAACCGATGCCTCGGGACGCGCCGTATTCGACATTCCGCATAAGGGATCGTGGCAGTTCAATATCGTCTGGGCGCAGGTTGTCTCGGGCAATGCCGCCGCGGATTATGTCACGACGTTTTCCAGCCTGACTTTCGGAACCTGACCACAATCGGGTGCGGCAGCGTAATGACACTGCCGCACCCGCGGGCACCTAATTTTCGATCGGCTCGGTGGTCAGGCTGAGCGGCGGTACGTCGCTGGCCGCCGGATCCTTCGGCTCGCTCGTCGGGCTTGCGTCAAAGAATGCCGCAAAATTTGCACCGATCCGCGATTGTATCGATGCGGCTGGTGGCGGCGGACCCGGTGGCGGCGTTGGCGGCGTGTAGTCCGAACGATTGTTACACGCGGCAATCGCCAGCGGGATAAGCATTGCCGTTCCCGCCTTCAGTTTGGTTGCATAGGGCATCAGTCGATCCTTCCTTACGGGCGGTCTTGCGGACGGGGAGCGCCGCGCAACGGTGGGTTAAGATAGGGGAACGTCCCAAGGATGTTGGTGGCCCGGCTTGGCGCGCCATCAGTGAAGGCGACGAGGCCAGTCGGCGCATTTGCCGGCGTGCAAAGGCCAAGATCAGTCTGAACCCCGCCGATTGGCACCGGATGGCAAAGTCGGCCCATCGCGACCCGAAGGACGATATCGACGGTGTCATCGCCCGGGCGCCGTCCGTTGGGGAAACCGGCAAGATCGTCCGCGACAACGCCAAGCGGATTCTGGTTCGCCTGCGGCGTTGGTGCAACCGCGGTGTTCAGCCGGATCATTTCGGATGGCGTGACTGTCGCTTGCTGGTTGAGTGTCTTGATGCCCGTCAGGAATGACGCGACAAGGTCGTTGCGCGGGAAATTGTTCGGCGCGAGATCGGCAATGTTGGTGCCAAGCGTGCTGTTGACCGGTCCGCGGAATAGGGCATTCAGGATTGCCGGAAACGTCGGGTTGGTGACGAAATCGGCAAGTGCGCCATCGGCCGTTGGCTTGACGGCATTGAACAAATCTTTCGACGGAACACCGATGACGAGTTCGTTGACGAGCGGCATGCCGAGGCGCGACACCTGGACATAGGCGCCGCCCTGCTGCGCCGGCAACGGCTGCGTCGGCGCGGTACGCAGGATGCGCGCCTGCGGCAGGCTGGCACTGCTCCAGACGCCAATGACGCCATTGCCCGAACCGCGCAGGCAGGCGATCGGTACTTCGAGCGCGAGGCTGGTCACGTTCTTTTTGCCGGTCAGTTCCTGGTTATCCTGGCTTTGCGTGATGCCGCCGGGGAACGGCCCGAAAGCCGGGCTGCTATATGTCGCGTCGGGCGCGCCCTGAATGGGCACGAAATTGACGAGATCGAAGACCGGGCCAAGGTTGACAGCAAAATATTCGGCGCGCTGTCCGGCGAAAACCTTTGCCGGCGTCGAACATCCCGGGATGTTGACGGTGTAGATAAACTGGTTTGCATAGGCCGGATAGTTTGCGACCGACTTGTTCCCGGCATTGTCGAATGGCTTGATGAATCTCGCCCCGCCGCCGCTTGCGTTTGTTACCGTGGCGCGTGTTCCGCTACGGCGGTCGCCAGTGATGACCGTCAGTGAATAGCTTTCGCGCTCGCCCAGATTGGCATCGTCGGGCGCCGATACCGGCCCGATATGGCGAAGCGCGATCGGCAGGGTCTTGCCGCCGACGGCAATCGTCGCGCCGGTGCCATTGGCGAGCGTGTTCGTGAACTTGAACTGATAGGTGACGTCTTCCTTGGCGTCGCCGTTACTGTCGACGTGGATTTCGTACAGCGCGTCAGGATCCATCGTATAATAATTGGGACCATTGCCGGGACCCTGATCGGGCTGGAAATTGGCAATCAGCGTGACATAGGCGTCGCGACCGGGTTCGTAGCTTCGAAAGGCATAGACATCGGTATTGTCGACCTTGGGTGATTTGGTGATCGCCGGAGCCTCTCGATGGCTCGACGCGAATGCGGGTGCGCCGCCGACAAGAGCGATTGCCCCAGTCGCGGTGGTTAGTGCCAGTCTGCTTAAAAACGTCATCACGCTTCTCCTGTTGATGGTCAAAAAAACTTTGGTGGTGCCGCGACTTCCGGATCGGCCGCAGCAGTGTCGACGAGGTCTTGCCAGCGCCAGGCACCCGAACCGACGGCGAGCACCACATTTTCCGCAGCGCCCTGAACGATCAGCAGGCGCGGTCCGGCCTGTGGCTGCAACCGGCATTCGGCAGTCGCGGCCGTCACGGTCCGGGCGACAACGTCGCGGATCACGGTCATAGCGGTTGCGTCCAGATCGCGCGCGTCGGCGAGCCATGCAGCTTTCCAGATCATGACCGCGTTGGCGACCGAACGCTGGTGGCGCGGAATTTGTGGCAATGTGTTTTGCACCGCAACGCTTGATTGCAGCGCGGATTGCACCACCACGGTCAGATCGCAGACACCGCCGGTGATGCCGGGCAGCGTTTTATCAAGCGTTGCCACGACAATATCGTTGGTCGTCGGGACAACAGCTGGCGGCGCGATTACGGGTTGGGGCGGCGTTTTTTCGACGGGAACGGGCGGCGGCGCTTCGGGTGCGGCTTGCGGCATTGCGGCCGCAGCTGAAATGTCGAAAACCGACAAGTTTCGGGCGACCTGTCGCGGCGGGGTGGTCGTCGACGACAACAGCAAGGCAATCGCGCCCGCGTGAATCGCAATCGTTGCCACCGCGGCAGTCGGGCGGTCAGAAAGCAAGGTGCGCTCCGACCGTAAATGATTGAAGCTGGCAATCCGCGGCGTCGTGCTCGCGGATCGCGTTTGGCGCGTCGCGCCCGAGCCGCGGCAGCTTTCTCGCGATGGTGATCGACGCTAAATTACCCACCATATCCAGCTTTTTGACGCAATAGTCAGGGCAGATACGCAGCGGGCTACGATCGGGATGCGGCCGGTGATAAAAAAATGATGCTATGCCGCCGACAGCCCCAGCGGGCGTGAAGGATGGTCAGATACAATCGAGGGACGATATTTTGGTCGGGACGACAGGATTCGAACCTGCGACCCCCACACCCCCAGTGTGATGCGCTACCAGGCTGCGCTACGTCCCGACCGTAGACGAGCGTCTAGGGCGCGTGCGGCACTGACGCAAGGCTAACCGATTTGAACCGCGATCAAACATTGATGAGGCGTTTGACCGTGCCGTCGGGATAATGGATGTTCACGTCGGCGCGCAAAATTCGTGTGCGCCGCATCGCGACCTGAAAATCGATCATGTGGTCGGCGATCAGGTGCAAGCTCAGCGCGCCCTGAGTTTCCCATTCTTCATAAACGCGCAGCAGATCGGGGTCGTCGGCGTCGGGCGTCAACGAATAATGCTGGCATCCGGCTTCGGCGCGCGTGGCGGCAGTGATTGCATCGATCGCCGATTTCAGACGAAAGCCGCCACCATCGGCCAGTTTCATGTCGCCCTTGACGACAATCATCTCGCCGACTCCGGTTGCGCGCGTCGGGCCGCTCTGTTACTCGCCCGCGCTTGCCAACAACAGGCGTAACGAAGAGCCATCATGTTCATTTCTCCCGCCTATGCCCAGACTGCGACGACCGCCGCCAACAGCGGCACTGCCTTCTTTATCCAGATGGTGCCGTTGCTGCTCATTTTCGTGATCTTCTACTTTCTGATGATCCGCCCACAACAGACTGCGATGAAAAAACACAAGGAAAAGATCGCTGCCGTCAAAAAAGGTGACAGTGTGGTCACGGGCGGCGGCCTTGTCGGCAAAGTCACGCGCGTCGAGGACGACCAGGTCGAAGTCGAAATCGCCAGTGGCGTCAAAGTAAGGGCGATTAAGGGAACACTAAGCGATGTGACGCCGCTGAGTGGCGGAAAACCGGCAAACGATTAACCGATGCAGCTCGATTTCCCGCGCTGGAAAGTCTGGTCGGTCCTGATCACGCTGGTGATCGGGCTTGCCTTTTCGCTGCCGAATTTCCTGCCAAAAGATACTGTGGCGCGCTGGCCGTCATTCGTGCCGACGGCGCGATTTAACTATGGCCTCGACCTTCAGGGCGGGAGCCATCTGCTGCTCGAAGCCGAGACGAGTGACGTCGCGAAACAAAAAGTCGAAGCGATGGAAGAAATCCTGCGCACCGAATTTCGCCGCGCGACGCCGCGGATCGAAATCGGCGACATGTCGACGACCGGCGGCGCGCTGAGTTTTTTCATTCGCGACGTTTCGCAACTTGATGCTGCCGTCGAAATTGCACGCAAGCAAAGCAATCCGGTTGGCATCGGCGGCCAGCGCGACTGGGACGTTGCCGTTGTTGATTCGACGCGGCTCGTGATGACACCGACAAAAGCGGGCCTTGCAAAAGCGATCGATGATGCACTCGACACGGCGCGCGAAGTCGTTGCCAAACGCATCGACCCGAACGGCACGAGCGAAGTCACTGTCATCCGCCAGGGCAGCAACCGGATTTTGGTTCAGGTGCCCGGGCTGCAGGATCCCGAAGGATTGAAAGCGCTGCTCGGCAAGACCGCAAAGCTCGAATTCAAGCTGGTCGACTTGACCGCCGATGCGGGACAAGTGGCGCAGGGCCGCGCGCCGCCGGGAAGCCAGATCCTGCCCTATCCCGGCAATCCGGCCGGTCCGCCGGTTATCGCGGTGCAGCGCCGCGTGATGGTTTCGGGCGACCAGCTGATCGACGCGCAGACGGGCAACGACCAGCAATCGAATGCGCCGATCGTCAATATCCGCTTCGACGGGCAGGGGGGTCGCCGTTTCGCGCGCGTGACGCAGGACAATGTCGGCAAGCCATTTGCCATGATCCTCGACGGCGTTGTCCTGTCGGCGCCCAATATCAACGAGCCGATTTTGGGTGGGCAAGCGCAGATTTCGGGTAATTTTACGACCGAAACGGCACAGCAGCTGGCGATTTCGCTGCGCTCGGGCAAGCTTCCCGTCGCACTGAAAGTCGTCGAGGAACGAACGGTCGGACCCGATCTCGGCGCCGATTCGATCCGCAAAGGCGTGATTGCCGGGATCGTCGCGACGGTGGCGCTGATCGCATTCATGATCCTGACCTATTTCAGGTTTGGCATTTATACTGCGATCGCGCTGGTCTTGAATGCGCTCCTGATCCTCGGCGTCATGTCGATTTTCAATGCGACACTGACTTTGCCCGGGATTGCCGGTTTCGTGTTGACGGTGGGCGCGGCAGTCGATGCCAATGTCCTGATCTTCGAACGTATCCGTGAGGAAGTGAAGCGCGGTCGTGTGACCCTTGCTGCCTGCGAATTCGGTTTCAAGGAAGCCAGCCGCGCGATTTTCGATGCCAACATTACAAACGTCATTTCGGCCGCAATCATGTTTTATTTCGGCAGCGGGCCGATCCGTGGTTTTGCGGTCGTCCTGACGATCGGGATCGTCACGTCGGTGTTTACCGGCGTCACGCTGACACGGCTGATGGTGGCCGATTATCTGCGCCGCGTCCGTCCCAAAGAACTGGTCATCTGACATGCGCCCGCTGAAACTCGTCCCCGACAACACCAATGTCCAGTTTCTGCGCTGGCGCTTTTGGGCGATGGGCTTTTCGATTGCGCTGATTGTCGCTTCGCTGGCGCTGGTTGCCGTGCGCGGATTTAATTTCGGCGTCGATTTCGTGGGCGGCCAGATGGTCCGCGTGTCGTTTGCCGAAAACGCCAATATCGATGAACTGCGCACGCGGGTGAATGCGCTGGGGCTCGGCGAAGCATCGATTCAGGAGTTCGGCAAGCCGACCGATGTGCAGATCCGTTTGCCCTTGCCTCCCGGTGATGAAGCTGCCGCGAGCAAGGCTGCCTCGAAATTGACCGGCGCGATCAAAGCCGCATATCCGGCAGCGAAAATCGCGGCCGTCGAAACCGTTTCGGGCAAAGTGTCCGAGGAATTGCTTTACACCGGCATGATCAGCTTGCTGCTCGCGATGGCCGGCATTTCGCTTTACATCTGGTTTCGTTTCGAATGGCAATTCGGGGTCGGTGCGCTGTTCGCGCTGTTTCACGATGTCGCGCTTACGCTCGGTTTTTTTGCGCTGACGCAATTGCAATTCGACCTGAATGTCGTCGCCGCGATCCTCACGATCATCGGTTATTCGCTCAATGACACCATCATCGTTTACGACCGCATTCGCGAAAATCTGCGCAAATATCGCCGGATGGACATCGTCGCGCTCCTCGATCTGTCGGTCAACGAAACGCTGTCGAGGACGATCGTGACGTCGTTGTCGCTTATCCTTACGCTGACGATTCTGCTGTTGCTCGGGCCCGATGTGATTTTCGGATTTACCGCAGCGATGCTGCTCGGCATTTTTGTTGGCACGTTTTCATCGATTTACGTCGGAGCGCCGATCCTGATCTGGCTCAAGGTCACGTCGGACAGCTTCCTTGAAAAAGGAGCCGTCCGACCAGGCGATAACGCCAATGCAGAACGCGTGACGATCCGCGAAAAATAATGCCGACGCTCGAACGCAATGATCGTGCGCCGGGACCGGCGGTCACGGGTTTTGCGGGGTCGCTGATCAAAATCGATGGCATTGCGCGTGCGCGCGGTGTGATCCTGACGCCCGATGTCGTGTTCGACTGGGATTGCGACGATCTCGAACGTGCACTCATCGACCCGCTGCCCGAATTCATCCTGCTTGGCACTGGCGCGGCGCTTGTTCGTCCCGCGCCGGCGATCGTCGTTGCTTATGAAGCGCGCGGCGTCGGCATCGAAGCGATGGACACCCGTGCCGCCGCTCGCGCCTGGGGCGTTCTGCGCGCCGAGGGTCGCTGGATCAGCGCTGCGCTGCAACCGCTTTAAGGTGTTGGTAAAGCGCCGCTGTATTGGCTTCCCAGCTGAACCGGTCGACCGTTGCGGCGACGGCATGACGATCGGCATCACGGGTCAGTACGTGCCCGATCGCAGTGGCGACTGCTGTTGTGTCACGTGGCGCAAGCATGCCAGCCTCGGGGCGATCGAGCACTTCGCGCGCGCCGCCGACATCCGCGATGACGAGCGGTGTGCCACTGGCCAGCGCTTCGACCCAGGCATTGGCAAGTCCTTCGGATGCCGACATCAGCACCATCGCATCGGCGGCCGCAAGCCAATCGGCGATGACGTCGTGCGGCTGGCTGCCGAGGAAGCGGATGCGATCCGGATCAGCGTTTGCCGCCAGCGCGGCACGGTTCGGTCCCTCGCCGATAATGACCAGCGTCGCACCCGGCACCGATTTCAGTGCGCCGATGACAATCGCGTGCCCTTTGCGATCGATGAGCGCGCCGACACTGACCAGCAACGGCCCACTTATCCCAAGTGCTGCTTTCGCCGCCGCCCGGTCGCGGACATGAAAGCGCGCGCGGTCGATGCCGGTGTAATGCACGGTGATCCGGTTGGCGGGCATGCCGAGCGCGACCATGTCCGCCTTTAATGCGGCCGATACGGCGAGCATCGCATCGGCCGATTGCCCCGCCATAATGACTTGCCGCGCCGTCGCACGGTTGTTCCCCCAGAAATGAATGTCGGCCCCGCGTGCCTTGATCGATACGGGAACACCAATTGCTTTGCCGAGTGCGATCGCGGCCGGGCCGTCGGGCCAGAAAAATTCGGCATCGATGACATCGAAGGGAAATTCGTGATCGATACGGCGCAAGATCGGCATCAGTGCACGCGTTAGTGCAGCGACATCGTAACGCCCGCCAATTGCCGGCACATGCATAAAGCGCGGGCGATAAACCAGCACCTCGCGCCAGCGTTCGACATCGGGCCGGTTGGCAAGCGCACGGTAGTGCGGGTGCAGACTTCCGAGTGGCGGAATGCCGACCGGCGCCACGACGCGCAAATCGACGTCGGGATGCGCGGCGAGCGCTTGCGTCTGCAATGCGACGAACGGACCGAAATTCGGCCGTGAAGCATCGGGATAAAGCGTCGAAAGCGTCAGGACACGAAGCATGTCTGCGCCGCTAGCACGTATCGGTTACGTGTCGAACAATGCCGCGCGATGCGCCGTGGGATAGGCGAACAAAATGTCGCTGTGCATATCGACGTCGAGCAGGACTCCGCCATCCACGATCCAGCATTCGCCCGCGACGAAATGCGCGCCATCAATCGATCCGCCGCCGACGACGGGGATTAACCAGCCGGGCATGTTTTCGGGTAACGTCACCGTTCGCTGTCCCGTCCATGACCATCGTTCGAGGATGAATTTACCGTTTTCACAAAGGATGCTGCGCCCGCCACCGATATCCCCCGGAACTGGCGGCGCGACAAAGGGCACGGCATCGCTGACGGCGATGCCAGCTTCGAGATGCAATTCGCGCGGCCGCCCATAATCGTAAAGGCGATAGGTCAGGTCGACATTCTGCTGGACTTCGATCAGAGTCAGGCCAGCACCAATTGCGTGCACTGTCCGTGCGGCCGAATAAATGACATCGCCCGGTTTCGCGGGTTTCCAGTCGACCAGCATTTCGATGCTGCCGTCGATTGCCGCTGCGCGCAATGTGTCGCGGTCGACCGGTTGATGCGTTCCCAGTGCGATCGTCGCGTCGGGTTCGGCGGCAAGGATTACCCAGGCTTCGTCCTTGCCGCGTTCGCGCCCCGCCGCCTGCGCAGTCGCATCATCTTCATGAACCTGAATCGACAGTTTTTCGCTGGTGAACAGATATTTGACCATCAGGTCGGGATTGGTTCCAGCGGGTGCTTCGAACCAGATTTCACCGATCTTTGCACCCGATGGGTTGTCGAACCCCGGCCACAGCGTCGTGCGGCCCCAGGGTTTTTCGACGCGGATCGTGGTCAGTTTTGTCGCAGTCACCTCGTGGTAATAGCGAAGTTGGCATCCGGGTTCCATGTCGCTAAGGCATCAGCCATGCGATTTTTTCATGCTCGATCGATCACCGTCCTTGCCGCACTCGCGGTGCTCGTTTCCGTGGGCGGCTGCGCGCGCAACCGCACGAAAGCCGATACGGCTTATATCGCGCGCGACGTCGATACGCTTTATGCAACCGCAAAAGACAAGCTCGATCGCAATCAGTACAAGCTTGCAGCGGCACTGTTTGATGAAGTCGAGCGCCAGCATCCCTATTCACCATGGGCGCGGCGTGCGCAGCTGATGAGTGCATTTTCGAATTACATGGCGCGCGATTACGTCAAATCGACTGAGTCGGCGTCGCGCTTTCTGTCGATCCATCCCGGCAATCGCGATGCGCCTTATGCCTATTATCTGATTGCGCTGAATTATTATGAACAGATCAGCGATGTCACTCGTGACCAGAAAATCACGCAACAGGCGCTCGATTCGCTCGGTGAGCTCATCCGCCGCTATCCCGACACGCGCTATGCTGCCGATGCGCGGTTGAAGGTCGATCTCGTCAACGATCACCTTGCCGGCAAAGAAATGGAAATCGGCCGCTTTTATCAGCGCCGCGCACAATGGCTCGCCAGTGTCGTGCGCTTCCGCAAGGTGATCGATTCGTACCAGACGACGACGCACACGCCCGAAGCGCTGATGCGGCTGACCGAAAGCTATATGGCGCTCGGTGTGCCCGACGAAGCGAAGAAATCGGCGGCCGTGCTCGGTGCCAATTACCCCGGCACGAAATGGTATGCGCGGGCGTATGAGCTCGTGCAAAACAACCCCGCCTGACGTTAAAGGAGCGCTGTGCTCCAATCGCTTGCCATCCGTGACGTTGTCCTGATCGAAGCGCTCGATTTGAATTTCGACCGCGGGCTGGTCGTGATTACTGGTGAAACGGGTGCGGGCAAATCGATCCTGCTCGATGCATTGGGGCTTGCATTGGGCAGCCGCGCGGCGACCGGGCTCGTGCGGCAGGGCGCGGCTCAGGCGAGCGTGACGGCGAGTTTCGATTACGACCGAGACGTCGCAACGACGCTGCGCGCAAACGATCTCGACGCCGACCCGACCGAGCCGCTGATCATCCGGCGGACGGTGAAGGCCGACGGGGGCAGCCGCGCTTTCGTCAACGATCAGCCGGTGTCGGGCGCGCTGCTGCGCGAAATCGGCGCACGGCTGGTCGAAATTCACGGACAACATGATGATCGCGGTCTGCTTGCGCCTGCGGGGCACCGTGCACTGCTCGACAGCTTTGCGGCGGTCGATCTGATCACTGTCGGCTTGGCATTTCGGACAATGCGCGATGCCGAGTCAGCGCTGATCGAAGCCCGATCAGCAATCGAGCTGGCCGAGCGTGACCGTGACTGGCTGATGCATAATGTCGCCGAACTCGATGCCTTTGCGCCGCAACCGGGCGAGGAAGCCGCGCTTGCCGAGGCACGAACGGCGATGCAGCGCGGCGAGCGGCTGGCAGGCGAACTCGAGGAACTGTCCGCACTGATCGAAGGCGCGGAGGGAGCACTTCCCAAATTGCGCGCGGCGGCACGCGCTCTCGACCGGGTGGCGCGTGATGATCCTTCGCTTGCCGATGCACTTGCCGCAATCGACCGCGCCATCATCGAAGGTTCCGAGGCCGAGTCGCAACTGGCAGCCGCGGCGCGTGGCCATATCTATGATCCCGCGCAGCTCGAAGCGGATGAATCGCGATTGTTCGAGTTGCGCGGGCTGGCGCGCAAACACCGCGTTGCGCCCGATGATCTGGCGGCGCTCGCGGATGAACTTCGCGCGAAACTGGATATGATCGAAGCCGGTGGCGCGGGGCTGGCCAAGCTCGAGGCCGAAGTTGCGGCGACGCGCGCGGCCTATGTGGCTGCGGCCGATGTTCTGACGACGGCACGCACGGCGGCGGCGGCGCGGCTCGATGTGGCCGTTGCGGGCGAACTGCTGCCACTGAAACTCGATGCTGCGCGCTTCCGCACTGTTGTCGCGCCGGGGCCAGAGAGTGAAGCGGGGCACGACCGGGTCGAATTCGAAGTCTCGACCAATCCCGGTGCGCCCTTTGCACCAATGACCAAGATCGCGAGCGGCGGCGAACTCTCGCGCTTCATCCTCGCACTGAAAGTTGCGCTGGCCGAGGAAGGGGGCGCGGGCACGATGATCTTCGACGAAATCGACCGCGGCGTCGGCGGTGCGGTGGCGAGCGCGATCGGAGACCGGCTCGCGCGGCTGGCGAGCCAAGAAACAGGAAGTGCGCGGCAAGTGTTGGTCGTCACCCACAGCCCCCAAGTCGCGGCGCGTGGCGGCGAACATCTGCTGATCGCCAAGAATTCGGACGGGTTGGTCACGCGGACGAACTTGCGGACTTTGGATGCGGACGAACGGCAGGAGGAAATTGCGCGGATGCTTTCGGGGGCGGAAGTGACCGACGAAGCGCGTGCACAGGCGGCGCGATTGGTGGCGGCGTGAACCGAGCTCGGTTCTCTTGCACGGCTCCACTGCGGCTGATCAGTGCGTTCCTGAGCATAACGGCCGTGCTCATCCTCCCCGCTTTATTGGCCCTACTGATGATTTTCCTCGCGGCTGCCGAATTGCCCAACACGGGTAGCGCATGGTGGTTCTTTCTCTGGACCATCTGCGCGTTTTGCCTGGCGCTGTTTAATTCTATTTCCGGAATCGTGCTGGCCCACACACCTCGACCGCGTTGGATAATTTGTATGAGCATCTTGGCTGTTCTTACGGTCATATCCTGCCCGATTGTCTGGGGATAATATGACCGACGCCGAAGCCGCCAACCGCCTGATGCGCCTTGCCAAGGAAATCGCGCGACATAATCAGCTCTATCATGACAATGATGCGCCTGAGATTTCGGATGCGGAATACGACGCTCTGACGCGGGAGAACAACGCGCTGGAGGCGGTATTTCCGCATCTCGTCCGCGCCGATTCACCTTCGAAAGCGGTGGGGGCCGCGCCCACATCGGCGCTGGCAAAAGTAACGCATGCAAAGGCTATGCTCAGTCTCGACAATGCTTTTGCCGATGATGAGGTCGAAGAGTTCGTCGCGCGGGTGCGGCGGTTTTTGAACCTGCCCGCCGATGCGCCGGTCGCGCTCACCGCCGAGCCGAAGATCGACGGGCTGTCCTGCTCCTTGCGATACGAAAACGGTATTTTAGT
>JANLWD010000115.1:0-3518 GCA_031364345.1 Sphingomonas sp. | reverse complement strand
TGTCCCGTAACGATGGCCAAAGACATGCGCCCATTCGAGGAATTCGCCGCCCGCGACCATCGCCCGGAATCGTTCGAGATCGACGAAATGATAATCCCTGCCGTCAACTTCGCCGGGTCGCATCGGTCGCGTTGTTGCCGAAACCGACATTTCGAGGCCCGCGTCCGACGCCAGCAATTTGCGCGCGATCGTCGATTTTCCGGCACCCGACGGTGATGACAGCACGAATAACAGGCCACGGCGGGCAAGTGGAAAGCTGGCGGACATAGGCGTTCCTTCCCGAAACGCAGGCGCGCGTCAACCGGGACCGGTCATATCCGCTGGCACAACCAGCCGGTCGAAAGTCGCCGCATCGACCAGACCCGATGCGAGTGCAGCCTCGCGCAGCGTGCCGCTGCTCATATGCGCGAGCTTTGCGATCTTTGCGGCATTGTCATATCCGATTTCGGGCACCAGCGCAGTGACCAGCATCAGCGAGCGATCGACCAGTTCAGCGATCCGCGCGCGATTAGGCTCGATCCCGTCGACGCAGCGCAGGCGAAAGCTGTTGGCCGCATCGGCAAGCAAACGGATCGATTGCAGCACATTATAGGCAATGACGGGCTTGAACACATTGAGCTCAAGATGCCCCTGTGCGCCGGCAATCGTGACGGTCATGTGATTGCCGATGACCTGCGCGCACACCATCGTCAGCGCTTCGCACTGCGTCGGGTTGACTTTGCCCGGCATGATCGAACTGCCGGGCTCATTTTCGGGCAGCTGCAACTCGCCGAGGCCCGACCGCGGTCCCGAGCCGAGCAGGCGCAGATCATTGGCAATCTTGTTCAGCCCGACGGCAATCGTGTTGAGCACGCCCGACACTTCGACCATCGTGTCATGTGTTGCGAGCGCTTCGAACTTGTTCGGTGCCGTCTGCCACGGAATGCCACCCATCAGCGCGCTCAACGCCGCGACGAACTCATCGGCAAAAGCCGGCGGCGCGTTCAGGCCCGTCCCGACTGCGGTGCCACCCTGCGCCAGTCGCGACAAACGCGGCCAGAGCGCGATGATACGCTCGGCACCGTCTTCACAGCTTTGCGCATAGCCGCTCATTTCCTGGCCCAGCGTGACCGGCGTTGCGTCCTGCATGTGCGTCCGGCCGATCTTCACGATGTCGGCCCAGGCGACCTGTTTCTCGCGGAACGATGCGGCCAGCGCGCGCAATGCCGTTAACAAGCCGTCACGTGCTTCCATCGCGACGCTGATGTGCATTGCGGTCGGGAACGTGTCGTTCGAAGACTGGCTGCGGTTCACGTCGTCGTTGGGGTGCACCGGCGTTTTGCCCCCGCGCACACCGGTCAGCAGTTCGTTGGCGCGACTCGCAATGACTTCGTTGGCATTCATGTTGGTTTGCGTGCCGCTGCCCGTTTGCCAGACGACGAGCGGAAATTGATCGTCATGATCACCGCGTGCGACTTCGAGAGCGGCAGTCTCGATCGCGTCGGCGATCCGGCGGTCGAGCCCGTGCGTCCGGTTCACCCGCGCAGCAGCGGCCTTGATATGACCCAGCGCACGGATCAGCGGTATTGGCATCCGTTCGCCGCCGATGGGGAAGTTTTCGATGCTGCGCTGCGTCTGTGCGCCCCAATAGGCAGTTGCGGGGACGTCGACGGCGCCGAAACTGTCGGTTTCGGTGCGCGTTGCGGTCATTTGAGTTCGATCACGGGTTCACCGCTGGCGAGCAGATGTTCAGCTTGATCCCATCGCTGATCCATCCACATTGCCAAGGCCTTGTTCGTCGTATTGCCGCAGCGAATCCAAATTAGTTTGAATTTGTCGGGCATACGCAAATGCAAAAAATCTTCGTCTTTGGAAATCAAGATCGCCAGATTAGCGATAACGAAATCGGCTATTTTCAGGTCACTTGCCCCACCCAGTCCGACATGGTTCACATGTATTGCCGTGTGTCCCCGCGCTTCAAGCCAAATGCACAAGCCGGGTGGGAGCTGCGCATCGACAAGAAATTTCATTCAGCGGCCAGAACGACGGGATGATCGAGAAGTAAGGCCGCATACGCCAAACAATCACTGATCGCTGACGCGTCGATATAGGGATAATCCGCCACAATCTCTTCCGGCTTTGCGCCCGCACCAAGCATTTCGAGGACATCGCTGACTCGCAATCTCGTGCCCGCAACAATTGGGCGTCCACCGCATATCGTTGGATCAACGGCGATCTGGCGAAAAGGCGCCAAAGCCGTCACTTTTTCCGTTTGAAATCCACAGCGACGACATTCGATCCGTCCTCGACCGGTTCGAACGGCGCGTCGTTGCCCGCGGCTTCGTGTGTGGCAGGTGCTTCGCCATCGCTTGCAACCTGAAATTGCAGAGCAAAATTTACGGCGGGATCGACAAAGCCGGTGATCGCCGAAAACGGAATGAACAACCGCGCAGGCATCGCATTGAAACTCAGGCCCACTTCGAAGGCTTCGTCATGAACCTTCAAATCCCAGAATTTATTCTGGAGCACGATCGTCATTTCATCGGGAAAACGCGCGATCAGATGCTGGGGAATATCGACGCCCGCCGCGCCCGTTTTGAACGTGATGTAAAAATGATGGTCGCCCGGCAACATGCCGTCATGCGGGATCTGGCCAAGCACGCGACCCACGACGGCGCGCAACGCTTCCTGGACAATATCGTCATAGGGAATCAGGCTGTCGGGCGGAGCTTCGCTCATAGCATGTCCGTAACCTATGCGTGAAAGCGGTCAAGACGCGTTGCGCGCGCGCGCGGCCAAGCTATAGGCGTCTGCCATGCGCACAGGCACCGTTCATCGCAAAACCAACGAGACGTCGATCGACGTCGCAGTCAATCTCGACGGCACCGGCGATTATAAAGTTAGCACGGGCATCGGTTTCCTCGACCATATGCTCGAACAATTGTCGCGCCATTCGCTGATCGACGTGCACGTCAAAGCGGTCGGCGATCTGCATATCGACCAGCATCACACGACCGAGGACACAGCGCTTGCGATCGGCGAAGCAATTGCCAAAGCGCTCGGTGACAAGCGCGGGATCGTGCGTTACGGCACTGCCTATGCGCCGATGGACGAGACTTTAACGAGAGTGGCGCTCGACATTTCGGGACGGCCATATTTCGTCTGGAAAGCGGCATTCACGACGCCGCGGCTGGGCGAATGGGATACCGAACTGATCGAGCACTGGTTTCACAGCTTTGCGCAGACTGCCGGCCTGACGCTGCATGTCGAATGTCTTTACGGCCAGAATAATCATCATATCGTCGAAAGCTGTTACAAGGCATTGGCGCGGGCATTGCGGCAGGCGGTCGAGATCGATCCGCGCAAAGCGGACTCGATCCCCTCCACCAAAGGCGTCCTGTGAGTGGCATTGCGCTGATCGATTATGGCGCAGGCAATCTTCAGTCAGTCCACAATGCGCTGAAAGCCGCTGGCGCGAGCGACATTGCCGTCACTGCCGACCCCGCCGAAGTGCTTGCCGCGAAACGCATCGTCCTTCC
>JANLWD010000114.1:0-16849 GCA_031364345.1 Sphingomonas sp. | reverse complement strand
GGGCAGGCATGCGAGTTTGATTATTCGGGGACGCAGGCGGTCAAGGCGCTGAAGGCCGAGGGGTATCGCATCATCCTCGTCAATTCGAACCCGGCGACGATCATGACCGATCCCGAGCTGGCGGATGCAACCTATATCGAGCCGATTACGCCCGCGATTGTCGCGAAGATCATCGCGAAGGAGCGGCCCGACGCGGTGCTGCCGACGATGGGCGGGCAGACGGCGCTGAATACGGCGCTGGCGCTGTTCAACGATGGGACGCTGGCGAAATATGGTGTCGAGATGATCGGTGCGGATGCCGAAGCGATCGACAAGGCCGAGGACCGGATCAAGTTCCGCGACGCAATGACCAAAATCGGGCTGGAATCGGCGCGATCGGGGATTGCGCATAGCCTTGACGAGGCGCTGGCGGTGCTCGAGCGGACGGGGTTGCCGTCGATTATCCGGCCGTCGTTCACGATGGGGGGCACCGGGGGCGGGATCGCCTATAACCGCGAGGAATTCATCGAGATCGTGCGCGGCGGGCTCGATGCGTCGCCGACCACTGAGGTGCTGATCGAAGAATCGCTGCTCGGCTGGAAAGAATATGAGATGGAAGTCGTGCGTGACCGCAACGACAATTGCATCATCATCTGTTCGATCGAGAATATCGACCCGATGGGCGTGCATACGGGAGACAGCATCACGGTCGCGCCCGCGCTGACGCTGACCGATAAGGAATATCAGATCATGCGCAATGCTTCGATTGCGTGCCTGCGCGAGATCGGGGTGGAGACCGGCGGGTCCAATGTGCAGTTCGCGGTCAATCCTGCGGACGGCCGCCTGATCGTGATCGAGATGAACCCGCGTGTGTCGCGGTCGTCGGCGCTGGCATCCAAGGCTACGGGCTTTCCGATTGCCAAGGTCGCGGCGTTGCTGGCAGTGGGCTATACGCTCGACGAGGTTCAGAACGACATTACCGGCGCGACACCGGCGTCGTTCGAACCGACCATCGATTATGTCGTGACGAAGATCCCGCGCTTTGCCTTTGAAAAGTTCAAGGGGGCCGAGCCGCTGCTGTCGACCGCGATGAAATCGGTTGGCGAAGTGATGGCGATTGGCCGCAATATCCATGAGTCGTTGCAGAAAGCGCTGCGGGGCCTTGAGACCGGGCTGTCGGGGTTTAACTTTGTCGACGAGCTGAAAGGTGCGTCGAAGGATGATTTGATCGCGGCATTGTCGCGCGCGACGCCCGATCGCCTACTGGTGGCGGCGCAGGCTTTGCGTGAGGGGATGAGCGTTGCCGAAGTGCATGCGGTGGCGAAATATGATCCGTGGTTTCTGGAGCGGATTGCTGAGATTATTGCTGCCGAGTCGGAGGTTTGCACGAACGGCCTGCCGCGCGATGCCAACGGGATGCGGCGGCTGAAAAGCATGGGGTTCTCGGACAAGCGGCTGGCGTATCTGGCTTTGCAATCAGCCAATCTGTCCGAGCGGGGAATGGCGCGCGGCGGGCTCGTGCGTGACGCGGTTGTTGCGATGACGGGCGGCGTGACCGAATCTGATGTTCGTGCGCTGCGCCACCGGTTGGGCGTGCGACCGGTGTTCAAGCGGATCGATACATGCGCGGCGGAATTCGCGGCGAAAACGCCCTATATGTATTCGACCTATGAAGCGCCTTCGTTCGGCGAGCCAGAGTGCGAGGCGGCACCCACGGATCGCGAGAAGATTGTCATCCTGGGCGGCGGGCCGAACCGGATCGGGCAGGGAATCGAATTCGATTATTGCTGCTGCCACGCCTGCTATGCGCTGAGCGACGCGGGCTATGAGACGATCATGGTAAATTGCAATCCGGAGACGGTGTCGACGGATTATGACACGTCCGACCGGCTGTATTTCGAGCCGCTGACAGCGGAGGATGTGCTCGAGATCCTGCATGTCGAGCAGAAGGCGGGCACTCTGAAAGGCGTGATCGTCCAGTTCGGCGGGCAGACGCCGCTGAACCTGGCGAAAGCGCTTAGCGAAGCGGGGATACCGATCCTTGGCACGTCGCCCGCTGCGATCGATCTGGCGGAGGACCGCGAACAATTTGCGGCGCTGGTCAACAAGCTGGGCCTGAAACAGCCTGACAACGGCATTGCGCGCAGCCGGGATGAAGCCATCGCAGTGGCCGCACGGATCGGCTATCCGGTGCTGATGCGGCCGTCGTTCGTGCTTGGCGGGCGAGCGATGGAGATCGTCGACACGCCCGCACAACTCGACAATTATATCGCGACTGCGGTGCGGGTATCGGGCGATGCGCCGGTCCTGATCGACCGATATCTGCGCGATGCGATCGAAGTCGATGTCGATGCGGTTGCCGACGGCGTCGATGTGACCGTTGCCGGAATCATGCAGCATATCGAGGAAGCCGGCGTGCATTCGGGCGACAGCGCCTGTTCGTTGCCGCCCTATAGCTTGCCGCCCGCGACCGTTGCCGAAATTGCCCGGCAAACCGATGTGCTCGCAAGAGCGTTGTCGGTGCGCGGACTGATGAATATCCAATTCGCGGTCAAGGATGGCGAAGTCTACATCATCGAAGTGAATCCGCGTGCGTCGCGGACCGTGCCTTTCGTTGCGAAAGCGACCGGCGCTGCGGTGGCCAAAATTGCGGCGCGCGTCATGGCTGGCGAAATGCTTGCCGACTTGCCGACGCTTGGCGCGTCGGGCGATTTCGTTGCCGTCAAGGAAGCGGTATTCCCGTTCGCGCGTTTTCCGGGTGTCGATCCCGTGCTGAGCCCCGAAATGAAATCGACCGGCGAAGTCATGGGTATCGACAATGATTTTCCGCTGGCATTCGCAAAAGCGCAGCTTGGCGCGGGCACGCTGCTTCCGCGCGGCGGGGCATTGTTCGTCTCGGTCAAGGACAGTGACAAACCGGTGGTTTTGCCCGCTGTAAAGACGTTGCATGCCAGCGGTTTCGAAATCGTGGCAACCGGGGGAACCGCCGATTTCCTCGAATCACATGGTCTGGCTGTGACGCGGATCAACAAGGTGGCGCAAGGGCGACCGCATATCGTCGACCGGATCAAAGACGGCAGGATCGCGCTTATCTTCAACACGACCGAAGGCTGGCAGAGCTTGAGAGATTCGGCTGAAATCCGAAGATCGGCGCTGACCGGAAAAGTCTGTTCCTTCACGACGGCGGCGGCATCAGTCGCGGCGGCACAGGCAATTGCTGCGCTGCAAGAACGCGGGCTTGAAGTAGCGTCGTTGCAGTCTTATCATCACCGGCTGGCAGTCGAGACCTGACTGTGTGGCAGTGTGACAGCTTGGCGCCCCCGGGAACGGAACGTGCCAAAATTTTGAATAGAAAGACGCGAGAATATGGCGACAGTCGACAAGATGCCGATGCTAGTTGAGGGGCAAAAGATGCTGCTCGCCGATTTATCGCGCCTGAAAGCCGAAAGGCCCGAAATCATCGACTCGATCGAAGAAGCGCGCGCGCACGGCGACCTTTCCGAAAATGCCGAATATCATGCGGCCAAGGAACGTCAGGGCCAGGTCGAAGCGATGATCGGGGACATCGAATCGAAGCTGAGCCGCGCGATGGTAATCGATCCGGCCTCGCTGTCGGGTGACAAGATCGTATTCGGCGCGACGGTGACGTTGCTTGACGAAGACGAGAAGCCAGTAAAATATCAGATCGTCGGTGAAACCGAAGCCGACGCAAAGTCCGGGCGCATTTCGTATAATTCGCCGCTGGGCCGCGCACTGATCGGTCGCAAGGTTGAAGACGATGTCGAGGTAACAGTGCCATCGGGCGACAAATATTATCAGGTCTCAAAAATCGAGTTTATCTAGCGTGGCTGCGGGCGCAAAGCCTGCACGGCTGACGTTTGCAATCACCATCGCGACAGTTGCGGCGTTCATCGTCGCGCGATTGATCTGGCCCGATGACGTCATTTCGGAACAGGCAGGATTCGTGCCGTTGCGATTTTCGGGAGTCGCGGTGGGATTTGCGGTGCCGGCAATTCTGACACCGCTCAGCGCAACGCTGGCCCATGGCGACTGGGTCCATCTTGGGTTCAATATGCTGATGCTGGTCTATTGCGGGCGTGCGGTCGAAGCGATCGTCGGTGCGGGACCGATGGCCGTTCTATACATCATCGGCGCTTACATCGCGGCGGCCGGACAATATCTTGTCGAGCCATTGTCGCCGGTTCCCATGATTGGCGCCAGCGGCGCTATTTCCGCAATTCTGGCGGTCTATGCGTTGCTGTTCGGACGTAACCAAGTGAAGCGGTGGGGGCCGATACCGGCACATTGGGTCCGCGCGCTTTGGCTGGCGCTGGCATGGACGGCGATCCAGTGGATGATTGGCCTGGTGTCGGCTGGCGACAGTTATCAGATCGCGACCGCGGCGCATGTCGGGGGATTTCTGGCTGGCCTCGCCATGGCGCGTCCCCTTCTGGCGTGGCGATATCGCAGCGCCTAGTCGCGCGCGGGCGGACGGAGTTCGGCAAAGGGGTGAGCCGCGAAGATGTTGTCGCGGTATTTCGTCAGCACCGGGCTGACAAGCGACCAGCGTAGCGGCTTTGCAATCGGGATAAAGCCCGCGGTTTCGGCATAGGCCGCATCAGCGTGCGCGATCGCCGCAGAACGCTGACCCAGCGACGGTGCGGCGCGTGCTTCCTTCAGCGCAATGTCGCCAAGCAGACTACAAACCAGCCCCTGATCACACCCCGTCCGCGACAAATACCAGTTGGCGCTGATATTCGGGGCCACTTCATCGATCAGCCTCAGGTCGGCGTCGTCGTCGCCGTATGGGACGAGCACGGAGGGCACGCCGATCCGCCGCCAGTCGGCCGAAAGCCGCGCGAAAACCATTCGCATGCCTGGCCCCGGCGGCAGCGCGACCCGGAGCGGCGCGATCGCACCGCGCGCGTTTTTCCACGCTGCGACACGGCGCGACGCAAGCGCTCGACGTTCGTTTAAGCCGATCGCTGCCCAGTCAGGAGAGACTGCGGGGCGGCCGCTGTCGAGATTTGCGGGAAGGAGGCGTGTCATGACCGTCCAGCGTGGTGCAGCGAGCGTATCGACCAAAGCGGCACGATCGATTGCCATCGACATTGCCTGACGCAAGCTGCGCTCCTTGAGAAATGCCGTTCGTGGCACGACTGCAAGTCCGAACAGCCCATCGGCCGGATCGAGCCGCAAACGCTGATCATTGTCGAAGCGAGCCGCCGTCACATAGGGCCAGTCCGTCGCCGTGCCGCCGAGGACAAGATCGCTCTGGTCGTGGACGAAGCGGGCGACCGCAAGTGCCGCGCGCCCACCTTTCAAATGAATTTCGCGTTCGTCCGCCGGCGTTTCGTCACGCGCATCAGCGACCGGGTCGGGTGCGGGGCGCAGGATGAAGGCATTGCCTTCGCGATTACGAATACGCCACGGGCCAAGTCCGGTGCCGCCGCGACGAATGCCCAATTCCGGTTGCGACAGCAGCTGCAGGATATAGGGGCGCGGTGTTTTCAATCGGATTTCGACCACGCGCCCCGTCATGCCGACGACCGCGTCGATCGAGCTTAACAGCGGTTTGAGCCGGTTCGTGCTGTTGGCGGCAATCGCGCGGTTCAGGCTGGATGCAACATCCTGTCCCGTCACGTCGCGCCCGTCGCTCCATTTCAATCGGTGAATGCGGAAAATGATGCTTCGTCCGTCATCGGTGACAATCCAGCTTTCGGCGACAGCGGGCTGAATTTGCCCGCTGGCATCGAAGGCAACGAGGCCCATTGCCGTTTCGCGGAGCAGCGTGCTGCGCGAACTGTCGAGTGTCTCGCGGTCGGGATCGCCCAATCGCGGGGGTGGGCCGATCATGCTGATATCGACGCGGTTGGGATCATCGGCGGGACTACAGGCCGCTGCCATGCCAGCGAGGCATACATATAATATGCCCGGTAACGATTGCCTGCGTTCACGGCGTGCGATGCTGGGCAGTTCAGGCGGCACCGATCTCATGATCTCGCACTTTCGCGACATTTTGTTCAAAGCGATCCTGCCACGCATGCGGAACAAAGTCTTGTGCCAAGCCGCACGGCCGATGGTGCGGGCGGTGGGAATCGAACCCACACGAGCATAAGCCCAACGGATTTTAAGTCCGTTGCGTCTACCGGTTCCGCCACGCCCGCACTCTCGCCGTCGCCCTAACCGCTGCGGGAAGCCAAGCCAAGGGAAAGGCACACTTGCTCCTGCGCCCGGTCGGCCGTTATGACGAGGCGGAGGGGAACGCGATGACCGGCCAAACAGTAGCATTGGATCCCAAACGTGACCGGCTGGTGATCGTCGCATCGTCACTCGGCACCGTTTTCGAATGGTATGATTTTTTCCTGTACGGCATTTTGGCGGCGCTGCTGGGCAAGCTGTTTTTCCCATCGGACAATGCAACGGCGGCAACGCTGGCCAGCCTCGCCGCTTTCGGCGCCGGTTTTGGCGTGCGGCCGCTGGGTGCCGTCTTGTTCGGATATTTCGGCGACAAGATCGGACGGAAATATACGTTTCTGGTCACGATAACGCTGATGGGCGGAGCGACGGCAGCGATCGGGTTTCTGCCGACTTATGCGACGGCCGGGTTGTGGGCACCGGCGCTGCTCGTCGGTATGCGGTTGTTGCAGGGGCTGGCACTCGGCGGTGAATATGGCGGCGCGGCGATTTACGTTGCCGAGCATGCGCCCCAAAACAAGCGCGGCCAATATACCAGCTGGATTCAGGTTTCGGTTGCCGGTGGATTCCTGCTGTGTGTTGTCGTGGTGCTCGCGTGCCGCCATTCGATGAGCAAGGAAGCATTCGAGGGATGGGGCTGGCGCGTGCCTTTCCTTGCATCGCTGCTCATGCTGGCGATCTCGCTTTATATCCGCCTGAAACTATCCGAAAGCCCGGTGTTCAAGGCAATGAAAGCCGCGGGCACGACGTCGACCAATCCGCTGCTCGATTCATGGCGTCATCCGGGAAACAAGGGGCGGATCCTGACTGCGCTGTTCGGTGTCGGTGCCGGCCTGACCGTCGTTTATTACACGTCGCAATTTTATACGCTTTATTTCCTGCAAGGAACCGCACGTGTCGCCGAGGAGGAAGCGCTGCTGTACATGGCCGTCGGGGCCGTGCTGGCGGCGCCGTTTTATGTGCTGTTCGGCGCGCTGAGCGATCGGATTGGTCGCAAGAAACTGCTGCTGGTCGGCTATGCGCTGTCGGCGCTGTTCACATTCCCGTTGTTTCACATGATGGCCAACGCAGCAAACCCGGCATTGTCGCGCGCAACCGCAACGTCGCCGGTCAAGCTCGAGCTACCGCCGTGCGAATTCAGTGTCTTTGCACCGAAGCAGGCAACCGAATGCGGCAAGGCGCTCGCGTATCTTGCCAAACGCGGCATCAGCTACACCAAAATAGCGCCTTACGTGGACGGCAAGGTTGCATTGCAAGTCGGGCAGACTCGCATCGCCGGTTTCGACGAGGCGGCCTATACATCGGCGATCGTTGCCGCGGGCTATCCCGACAAATCCGATCCCGCTGAAAAGCAGCCGTGGAAGATCATCCTTGCCATTGCACTGCTGATTGCGCTGTCGGCAATGACATATGGTCAGGTCGCAGCGATCCTTGTCGAGATGTTTCCGGCACGAATCCGTTATACCTCGATGTCGATTCCCTATCACATCGGAACCGGATATTTCGGCGGCTTTCTACCCTTTATTTCACAATATATCGTCGTGAAGACTGGCGATGCCTATGCCGGGCTGTGGTATACGGTGGCCGTGGTCGTGATGGCATTCGTCGTCAGTGCGATCTGGCTTCCCGAAACCGCAGGCAAGCCATTGGACGATGGCGTTTAAGCGCGTTACGCGGTTGACCGATGACATCGCCCACTCGACTCCGCCTCGACAGTGACGCGCTCGTTGCGAACTGGCATTGGCTGAACCGTCGTTCGGGCGCAGCGGCGTGTGGCGCCGCAGTAAAGGCGGACGGTTACGGGCTCGGCGCGCGCGATGTCGTGGCATGGCTAGCGCGGGCAGGGTGCCGCGACTTCTTCGTGGCGACGTGGGACGAAGCGGTTGCTTTGGGCGCATTGCCCGACGGCTGTGCCCTGTCGGTGTTGCACGGCGTTCGTGCCGAAGACATGGCTGTTGCGGCGAATTGCCCCGCGCGGCCGGTATTGAATACGCCGGCGCAAGTGGCGTGGTGGCGCGAGACCGGGCGACCCTGCGATATCATGATCGACACGGGCATGAACCGGCTGGGCTTGACATCGTCCGACGATGTGTCGGGTTTGCAGATCGAAACGCTGATGAGCCATCTCGCTTGCGCCGACGAAGACAGTCCGATGAATGCGGCACAATTATCTGCCTTTGCGGCCGTGGACGTACCCGCAAAACGCCGTAGCCTTGCCAATTCGGCCGGAATTTGTTTGGGCGTCGATTATGCTTTTGATCTGACCCGGCCTGGGCTCGCGCTTTATGGCGGCATCCCGCGCGGCGAGGCGGTCGGCAACATCGCCCAAGTCGCGCACATCGAAACGCAAGTGATCCAGCGCCGCACCGTCCGCACCGGGGAAAGTGTCGGCTATGGCGCAACCTTTGTGGCCGCGCGCGATACCGAAGTCGCCGTTCTTAACATAGGCTATGCCGACGGATACCGCCGCGCATTTTCAAGTATCGGTCGCGCGGGTGGGGGGCGATTTGCCGTGATCGGGCGCGTGTCGATGGACTTGATTGCGATCGATGTTTCAGCGGATCGCTCGGTGGGTGAGGGTGATTGGGTTGCCGTCGACTATGACCTGGCAAAGGCAAGCGCGGCAACTAGCGTGTCGCAATATGAACTGCTCACCGGATTGGGGCAGCGGTTAGATCGGGTGTGGCAGTAGAATAAAGGCCGCCGATTTTCACCGGCGACCCTTGATCCCAATTTAGAACCGGACGCGTGTAAAGAGTTGAAAGCGACGCCCAATCTGGTCGACATACGCGCCCTGAGCCAGCCCGATTTCGCCAGCATAATTTTTGTCGGTCAGGTTCGTAACCGCAAACTGCAAGCGGACATTGTCATTAACGTCAGCACCGACGGTGAAGTCGACGGTCGCATAAGCCGGATAGACAATGGTCGGGAAGTTTTCGATCGTACCGGGAAGTCCGGCAACAAACACTTTCGTGCTTTGCGACCAGTTCACGGTTGCCTGAGAATAAAAGCCGCCTTTTTCGTAACGCAGCGACCCCTGAACTTCCCACTTCGGCCGGGTAAACGAACCTGCCGATTCGGTCGAATCGGTGAAGTCGCCCGCGGGGCTCTCTGAAAAGCGCTTCAGATGATATCCGCTACCCTTCAATGTAACGTCACCGAGCTGGCTGGGCAGACCAAATTTCCATTGCGCATTCAGGTTCCACGCGCGAATTTGCGTTGCCGCAAGGTTGATGAAGCCCGAAGCGAAGCCCGGTGCAACCTGGAAATCGGCCGCCTGGCGCGAGAAGAACTGGCAGGTGTTTGCGCCCGTTTGTGGCGACGTGTCGGGGAAGGTCTTGCTGTCATAGCAGAACTGCAAAGCCTGAGCGAGGTTGGTCGGCTGAATGATGCTCGACAGGTCGAGATTGATATAATCTGCCGATAAGCTCAGTCCTGGTATCCAGCGCGGCGTCAGCGCCACGCCAAAGGTGTAGCTCTTGCCGCGCTCTGCCTTCAGTCCGGCGGCACCCGAAAACGTGCCCGGCAATGCCGCCGGATTGGCGACATAGTTTGCAAGATAGGCATCAGCTGTCGAAGGATCAGTCGCGAGGCCCAGTCCGATTACCGCTGCCCGGCAATTCGCTCGCCGGCTGGCTGCATTGTTGCCCGAAGCAATGTTTGCCGGGCTGCAAGGATCGGTCGGTGCCGCGAACGCCGGCTGCCCACCGAGGAACAGTTCGACAATCGACGGCTGGCGGATCGAGCGCGTGATGTTGCCGCGAAACTGGATGTCGCGGATCGGGCGCCACGTCCCGCTGATCGACCAGATGGTTTCGGGATCACCACTGGCCCGCGGCGAAACGATTTGACCGGCAAGATTGCGATATTGCGGCGCATTGCCGAATTGCCGTGTGATCCGGATGGCAGGGTTAATGTCGAGATTACCGAAAAATGGCAGAAAATCCTCACCAAAAATCGGAATGCGAAGCTCGCCACCCGCTTCCCAGACGTTGATTGTGCCTGCGGTCTGCGCCGACGGGGCAGTGCGTGCGCGACCCAGACGATTGATTTCGTCCGATGCGAAGCTCAGCGTCTCGCGCCGATATTCGGCAGTCCCCGATACGCCGAGCGGTCCGGCAGGGAGATCGATAAGCGAGGTGGTCAGCGATCCCTGAAGAAACGTCTGCGTCGAACGGTTTTTGAACTCGATATTGGCCTTCACATAATTTTTCGATGCTTCCGACATCTGGTTATAACCAAACGGATTTAGCGGCTGGCAAGCGTTGATCATGTCCTGCGTAATCGTCGGCGTGATGACCGTTTCGGTCGGAATGCCACCGGCACCGGCCACGCGCGTCAGGTTGGCAACGGTGCCGACTGGCGTGCGTCCCAGATATTGAGCAGGAAAAAGCTGCGATCGGCAGCGAATGACGCCATTGCTGTCGCGCGCAGAGTCGAGCGCCAGCTGATATTCGATATCCTTGATCTGCGTCGTGTTGACCGTTGAGTCGGCCTGGCCATAGGTTGCCGAGAGTTCAGCATTGAAATCACGACCGAAAATCGTGCCCTTGGCACGGATACCGCCGACGAAGCGCATTGTTTCCGCCGTTGCGAGAAACGGATTGTTGTCGAAAATATCCTGGTTCTGGCGCGTTATCGCAAAGCTTCCGCCGCGTGTCGCCGCGTTGACGCCGACGGCATTAAGCGCCGTAATGCTTGCCGCTGACAGATACGGGTTGTTGACGTTTACGACGAGAGCCGCGTTTTCGCCGGTCGTCACGAAGTTCTGGCTTGGCGAGTTGCGGTTCGTGAAGCTCGTCACCTTGGCGTAAAGATTTTCGGTGAACAGCGTGATGTCGGGCGAGATTTCGAAACGACCGTTCAGGTTCGCAATGTAGCGGTCCTGACCCGTGCGAAGCACGATGTTTTCAATCGCACGTCCGAAACCCCCATTTGATCCCGGAGATTGCGCAATCGTGCCTGGCGTCGACGGTGTGAGCGTCGTTGCCGTGTAGGGCCGAATGCTGCCGTCGGCATTGAATTCCAGTGGCACGGCAACGAACGGCAAAACCTGATTGACCGGAACCTGAACGCCAGCAACCGTCACCAGCGTCGTGTCGGTATTCGCGATCCGCGGCAGGTTGGGGATGAACGTGCCGAGGAAGTAATTGGCATTCACGTTCGGGTTTGCAGCAAAGAATTCGCGCGCTGTCGGACGATTGGCCTGCAACACGTTAATTGCAAGCGTCGACAATTGTGTCGTCGTCGCGCCGGTTGGCGGCGTGATGCCAAATTGTGTGAAGACTTGTGCAGGGGTGACACCGGCGGGGAGCGCCGTCGGTGCAAATGTCGTCAAGGGCAAGTTGGCGATCGGCGTCGTTCGTCCGTTCAACCCGTTGCCCGCAATCAGTGTTGCACCGGGTAGTCCGTTGACGAGTTGCGTTGCGGTGTTGAAGTTCGTCAGGTTTTGCGTCGTGATGTTGCCAAGCGGCGTTGCGATCGCAAGCCCGCTTGCGCCGATGCCATTGTCGAAAGAAATGAAGTTGCTGGTGCGTGTTACGCCGCCGACAACGCCCGAGATCGGCGTGTAGGATGGCCCCGGCGTTGCGAGCGTATTCAGAATCGTCCCGTTAAAGCTCAGCGTCTGGTTGATGAAACCTTCGCCGTAAAGCGAGGCCGGAACGCCATCATCGGTATTCCGCAAAAATGCGCCGTTGTTTACGCCAGCGATGTCGATCACGGCGGAGCCGAAGGCCGTATTACGGCGGGCGCCGTTGCCGAAGTTCGTGATCGTATTTGCACGACGAAGCCGGAAGTCGCGCGCGTCGGCCTGAAGCCCGTCGCTGTGGTTATACTCGCCGGATACCGTGATGTTCAGACGGTCGTCGAGCAGATTGACTCCGGTCAGAACGCCAACGCTTTGCGATGCGGCATCACCTTCGTCGGTCAGGCCGGCGCGGCCAAAAACCTCGGTGCCTTCATAATCGTCCTTCAGGATATAGTTTACGACGCCAGCGATCGCATCGGCGCCATAAGCTGCGGCACCCCCGACGGTGACGATATCAATCCGCGAGATAAGTGCTGCCGGAATGGTGTTCACATCGACCTGCGATCCAGAAGCATTCGATTCGACAAAAAGCGATGCCGCGTTACCCGATACATAGCGACGGCCGTTCACCAGCGTCAGCGTACGTGATGTTCCGAGGTCGAGAAGATCGACAAACGCAGCACCAAGGCTCGCTGCCTGCCCGCCGTTATTCCCCGTCAGCGGACTTGCTCCGGGGCCCACGAGCGGAATGTCGTTCACGGCTTCGAGCGCGTTTGTGAAGCCGCGTGTGCTGATCTGTTCGCCTCCGACCTGAACGCCCGGAAGAACGCCGTCGATCTCTGGTCGTGGAATACGCGATCCGGTAACCACAATCTCATCACCCGTCGCGCGCGAACCATCCGCGTTCCGCCGAACCGCGCATCCCGCCAAATTGGGGTCGGCGCTACAGGCGTCAGCAGTCGGCGCGGCCGTCTGCGCATACGCAGCATGCGACGAAAAAATGGCGACGCTGGCAAGCGCGGTTGCGCTTAGAAAACGGACTGAATTCACGTTGAACACCCCTGCACAAAATGGCGCGCGAATCTGTCGCGGCTATTACGAAGACAAACGGCAGTTGAATTTTTATTTCAAGCGCCAACGCAGCGGGCGTTAATCCAGGGTTAAGAAAATTTCCAACTGTAACTCGATTGCAACACTCATGCGCGCTCGACAGCCATCGCGACGCCCATGCCGCCGCCGATGCACAAAGTCGCCAGTCCCTTTTTCGATTCGCGCCGCACCATTTCGTGCAGAAGCGTCGTCAGCACGCGTGCGCCACTGGCGCCGATCGGGTGTCCGATCGCAATCGCACCGCCGTTCACATTCACTTTGTCGGGATCCCAGCCAAGCTCCTTGCCCACGGCCAGTGCCTGTGCCGCAAATGCCTCGTTGGCCTCGATCAAATCGAGGTCCGCGATGGTCCAGCCGGCCTTGGCTAGCGCCCGCCGGGTTGCGGGCACCGGGCCGATGCCCATGATCGACGGGTCGACGCCCGCAGTTGCGTATCCCGCAATTCGCGCCAGCACGGGGGCGCCGCGACGTGCGGCTTCGTCAGCATGCATCAGGACGATGGCAGCCGCGCCGTCGTTCAGGCCGCTGGCATTTGCTGCCGTCACCGTGCCGTCCTTTTTGAACGCAGGACGTAGCGCGGCGAGGCTTTCGACTGTGACGCCATCACGGATATATTCATCGCGGTCGATCACCGTGTCGCTCTTGCGGCCCTTAACAGTGACGGCGGCAATTTCATGTGCGAAGCGCCCGTCGGCGCGGGCGGCGGAAGCAAGATTTTGCGATCGCGCGGCGAAAATATCCTGCATCTCGCGCGTGATCTGATATTGTTCAGCCAGATTTTCGGCCGTGATACCCATGTGGTAGTTATTGAAAACGTCGGTGAGGCCATCCTTGATCATCGTATCGATTAGTTCGACCGCGCCCATTTTCGTGCCGCTGCGCAAAGCCTGAGCATGGCAGGACATCGACATGTTTTCCTGGCCACCGGCAACGACGATCGTGGCGTCGCCGGCAATGATTGCCTGGACGCCAAGCGCAACCGCGCGAAGCCCCGAGCCGCACACCTGATTGATGCTCATCGCTGCAACTTCTTTGGGAATGCCCGCTGCCATCGATGCTTGCCGGGCCGGATTTTGCCCCTGAGCCGCAGTCAGCACCTGACCGAGAATGACATCGGATACCTCATCGGCTGTGACGCCCGCCGAACCGAGCGCGGCAACAATCGCCGTCCGGCCCAGCTCATGCGCTGACGTTGCGGCAAAGCAACCGAGAAAACTGCCCACCGGAGTTCGGCGGGCGGCGGTGATGACGATATCGGTCATGGCGGGTTCCTTTGCACATCTGATACAAGGCGTGGTCGGATGGCAGTAATCAGATGTCGCCGACGTTTCCACCGGCATCGCGCGCGGAAAATATCACGCATGTTGCAGCGCATCATGACAAGGTGCTAGGTCGGTCAAAGATTTCCGGGGTGTTGCAATGACGAAACACGCATCGACAGCGGCGGACGGTGGCTCCGCGCCTGTCGTGATAAAAAAATACGCCAATCGCCGGCTCTACAACACCGAGTCGTCGAGCTACATTACGCTCGAGCATTTGGCGAAGCTGACGCGCGAGGGTCGCGAATTCAAGGTGCTCGATGCCAAAACCGACGAGGATCTGACGCACGGCGTCCTGACTCAGATCATCATGGATGAGGAAAGCCGGGGCGAAACCATGCTTCCCGCCGGGTTCCTGCGTCAGATTATCTCGATGTATGGCGATTCGATGCAGTCGATGGTGCCGCAATATCTCGAAGCGTCGATGGATGCGTTCCGCCGAAATCAGGCGCAATTCCACGAAACGATGAAAGGCGCTTTCGAACGCGGTCCTTTCGCCGAAATCGCCAAACGAAACATGGCGATGTTCGAGGCAGCGACCAATGCATTTGTGCCCGGTGTCGCTAAAAGTACAAGTTCAGCCAAAGACGATGAGATATCGGCGCTGAAAGCCCAGTTGGCCGAGCTTCAGTCGAAAGTCGAAAAGCTCGGCAACTGAGGCGTCAGCTTATTTCGCGGGCTTGATGAATTTCAGAGTCATCCGGTCGCTTTCACCGATTGCTGCAAATTTGGCGCGATCGACGTCGCCCTCGGCATAATTGGGGGGAAGCGTCCAGACGCCTTTCGGATAGTCTTTGGTATCACGCGGATTGGCGTTGATCTCGCTCGAACCGACGAATTTGAAACCTGCTTTTTCCGCAAGTGCACGCACCGTCGAGACTTTTATATAGCCACTCGACTTCTCGCGCGCGGCATCGGCAGTTTCGGGTAACCGGTGATCCTCGATCCCCAGCACCCCGCCGGGCTTCAGCATTGCGAAAATTTCGCGAAATGCCGCTTCGCCATAGTCACTCTTTGCGGGATTATAGCTACCCATGCGCCAGTTGTGGACATTGCGGAATGTCAGCACCGCGTCGGCACTGCCCGGCGCCACGCCAGTGCCGCCGAATGCACCGGGGAAATTCGCGCGTGCCACTTTGCCGTAAGTCGCGGAATTGGCATCAAGCTTCTTGGCAATTCCGTCGCTGCCGCGGCCGATCGGTGCTGCAACGGTCAGCTGGCCCTTCGCCGCAAGATAGGGGGCGAGTATTTCGGTATACCAGCCACCGCCCGGCCACAGTTCGACGACTTTATGTTCGGGCTTGATACCGAAAAATGCGAGCGTTTCGGCGGGTTTGCGATATTTGTCGCGCGCGGTGTTGGCTGGCGTGCGGGTCGGTGCGGCGACCGCTGCCGACAATGCGGCGGTCGATGACGTTGCGACCGGTTTTGCGATTGCTGCGCTCGCGAATGTTAACGTGGCTGCGCCCATCAGGGCGGCGGAAATGACTTGACGCATTTGTCTCTCCATAAACGTGACGGCGGGACGCCCGGTACTTAGTAAATGGCACTTTCCCCGAAAAGTTCAATCATCCGACCCGGCGTTCTGCCAAAAATCGAAGGCTTCTTTCTGCAGGCAGCCGAGATAGTCGCGCGCATCGTCGCCGGTCCATCGCCCGATATAGTTGTCGCGTCCGATCCACCAGCCCTGGCCCGGCAGCCGATCGCTTTCGCGCACGACGAGGACGGCCAGTTCAGGCTGTCCCGCCGCAATGGCTCGCCGGTCAATTTCGTCGAAAATTTTGCAGATCGCCCGCATTTTGGGGCGCGTAAACCTTAGGCCGATCAGGTTCAGGATTTCCGAATAGCTGAGCGATCGCCGGTGACAGGCGCTGCATTGCAAGATGCCGGTGATTTCGTCGATGTCGAACACTGCGCGCAACATATCGTCGCGCAGACGCAGCGGCCAGACGTTACAGGCATGCTTCCAGAAATGGCTGGTCGAAACCGAACATGCGCGCTTTATCGAGTGTATACGGGCGCAAACCCATCGACCGGTATTCGCCGATAATTTTGCCGTCTGCGCTTTCCTCGAGATATTCGAATTTGAAAAGCTGTTGCGTGACGATCACCGGGCCTTCCATGCCGACCACTTCGGTGACGTCGGTCACGCGGCGGGATCCGTCGCGCAGTCGTTTCACCTGAATGATCAGGTCGACCGAATCGGCGATCTGGCGCGAAATCGCTTCCTTGGGCATTTTGATGTCGCCCATCATGACCATGTTTTCCATACGGCCAATGGCTTCGCGCGGACTGTTGCTGTGCAGCGTGCACATCGATCCGTCGTGGCCGGTGTTCATGGCGGCGAGAAGATCGAAGCATTCCTGTCCACGAATTTCGCCCAATATGATCCGGTCCGGCCGCATACGCAGCGCGTTCTTGACCAGATCGCGGATCGATATTTCGCCTTGACCTTCGAGATTGGCAGGGCGCGTTTCGAGCGGAAGCCAGTGCGGCTGTTGCAAGCGAAGTTCGGCGGCATCTTCGATCGTCAGCACGCGTTCGCCGGGATCGATCATTTTCGATAGCGCGTTGAGCATCGTTGTCTTACCCGAACCCGTACCGCCCGAAATGACGATATTAAAACGGCAAGCACCTGCGATTTTCAGTGCGGTCGACATTTTTTCGGACATCGACCCACCCTTGGCCATCATGTCGAGCGTGATCGGCTTGG
>JANLWD010000299.1:0-2198 GCA_031364345.1 Sphingomonas sp. | reverse complement strand
ATGATTGCCGAAGCCGCTTTCCTTGCCGCCAGTGCCGAAGACGAACCGCTCGACCAGAACCACGTCCGCGCCAACAGCCTGAAACATCAGGCGTGCCACAACTGCGACTTGGAAACCGCCGCCCTGCGCGTTTATTCGAATGCCGAAGGCGCTTATGGCGCAAACGTCAATCTGATGATCGACAATGGCGCGTGGACCGATCCCGACGAGCTCGCCAACGCTTTCGAAAGCCAGAAAGGCTATGCTTACGGACGCAGCGGGATTGCGAGCCGCAACAAGCCGCTGTTCGAAAGCGCGCTCGCGACGGTCGAACTCGCTTATCAGAATCTCGACTCGGTGGAACTCGGCGTCACCACGGTCGATCATTATGTCGATGGCCTCGGCGGGATCAGCCGCTCGGTCGCCCGTGCGCGTGGCAAAGCCGTCCCGGCTTATATCGTCGACGCAACGCAAGGTGCGACGAGCAAAGTCCGGACGATCGGTGAGCAAGTCGATCTCGAAACACGCACGCGGATGCTCAATCCGGTCTGGTATGAAGGCATGCTGCGTTCGGGCTTCGAAGGCGTCCGCAACATCGAAGCGTCGGTGACGAATACGATGGGCTGGTCCGCCACGACCGAAGGCGTGTCGCCGTGGATTTATCAGAAAATCAGCGAAACCTATGTGCTCGACGATGACATGCGCGAGCGGCTCTCGGCGTTGAACCCCAAATCGACTGCCCGGATGGCAAGCCGCTTGCTCGAAGCGAGCGACCGCAATTTCTGGGCCCCCGACGCTGCCACACTCGCCGCGCTGCATGCGGCATCCGATGCAATTGAAGATCGTTTAGAAGGAATAGCCGCATAATGGCATTGATGGACCCACCCCTGCGCAACCGCCTCGACGGCGACGGCAGCGTGCAAGTGAAGCTCGATGAGGGCGACAAGATCGGCAACGCAAAAGTCATTGCGGTTTACGGCAAAGGCGGGATCGGCAAATCGACGACCTCGTCGAACCTGTCCGCCGCGTTGTCATTGCTCGGCAAGAAGGTGCTCCAGATCGGCTGCGATCCGAAGCATGACTCGACCTTCACGCTGACCAAGAAACTGATGCCGACGGTCATCGATGTGCTCGAAACCGTCGAATTCCACGCCGAAGAACTCCGCCCCGAAGAGTCTATGTTCGAAGGGTTCAACGGCGTCATGTGCGTTGAAGCGGGCGGGCCACCAGCGGGCACAGGTTGCGGCGGTTATGTCGTCGGGCAGACCGTGAAATTGCTGAAACAGCATCATCTGCTCGAAGAAACCGACGTCGTCATTTTCGACGTGCTCGGCGATGTCGTCTGCGGTGGTTTTGCCGCCCCCTTGCAACATGCCGAACGCGCCGTTGTCGTTGCCGCCAATGATTTCGACAGCATTTTCGCAATGAACCGCATTGTCGCCGCCATCAAAGCCAAGTCAAAAAACTACGACGTTCGCATGGCCGGCGTCATCGCCAACCGCAGCGCTGCGACTGACGAGATCGATCGCTTCAATGCCGCGACCGGCCTGAAAACCCTCGCCCATTTCCCCGACTTGGACGCGATTCGCCGCAGCCGCCTGAAAAAATGCACGATCTTCGAAATGGAAGACACGCCCGAAGTCGAAGCGGTGCGCAAGGAATATATGCGCCTTGCCGCGGTCCTGTGGGCGGGCACCGATCCGCTCGATGCAATGCCGATGAAAGACCGCGACATTTTCGAATTTCTCGGCTTCGAATGATGCGGGCGCCGCCAACCTACGACAGCTACCGCGACGGGCTCGAAACCTATTTCGATCGCACCGCGCGCGATGCGTGGGAGCGGCTGACCTCGGACGCGCAAGTCAGCGGCATCCGCGCGACCGTCCGTGCAGGCCGCGACAAGATGCGCGCGACGATCCTCGACATGCTCCCCGCTGACATGACCGGGCTGCGCCTGCTCGATGCAGGCTGCGGCACGGGGTCGCTTGCGGTCGAAGCGGCGATGCGCGGCGCAAGCGTCGTTGCGATCGATGTTGCCGCGGGACTCGTCGACATCGCCCGCAAGCGCGCGCCTGTCGGCCTTAAGATCGACTGGCGCAGCGGCGACATGCTTTCGCCCGACCTTGGCACGTTCGATCATGTCGTCGCGATGGATTCGCTGATCCACTACCGTGCGTTCGATATCGTCGACGTGATTACCGACCTTGCGGCGCGGACAC
>JANLWD010000101.1:0-33445 GCA_031364345.1 Sphingomonas sp. | reverse complement strand
GATCGGTCGGCCTGGAATGCCGATAAACGCACTGTTGCCGACCGCTGCTCCCGTCCACGACGGCGCGGTCGAAGCAACAAACGCAGTCGCATTGGGGCTGGTGGCGCGCACGTTGAGCGTAAGCGTCGATCCGTCGGTCAGCGTGAAGCTGAAATTCTGCCCGGCCGCTGTTTTGGCGGTTGCGTCATTATATCCGGTGAAATCGAGCCAGCAATAAGTCTGCCATTCGGGCGGTGCTGTTCCCTGCGTCGTCGCCGATGAACAAGTATTGGCAAATGCCGGCACGCCGAAGCCCAGCATGAAGATCGCCGCAATGATCTGCGCGACTTTCTGTCGAAACGAGCCCACGTTCCAGACATTAAGTGCAGTTCGCTTAAGATATGGCTAATTATCGTTAATCTCTGTTGCTGGCGGGGGTGGCGCCGACGGCCGAAGCATTGCATTGCACCAACCGATGAGCCCGCTGAACATTACAAATTCGATTTCTGGCCAGTCGTGGCGGTGGCGGCATGGCAATGGCGAATGCGACGACATCGTTGCCCAATTATTGCTGGCGCGTGGTTGTCCGGCGGATCAGGTTGACGCCTACCGCGATCCAACGATCCGCGCGTTCATGCCCGATCCTTCGGTTTTCAACGATATGGACCGTGCGGCCGAGCGGTTGGCAGAAGCAGTGCTGGCAGGTGAGGCCGTCACGGTGTTCGGCGACTATGATGTCGATGGCGCCACGTCGGCAGCGTTGCTGATTCGCGTGCTGCGGTCATTGGGTCTCGATCCGAAAGCCTATATCCCCGACCGCCTGATGGAGGGGTATGGCCCGTCGGGTGAAGCGCTGGTCCGGATCGCTGACGGCGGTGCTTCGCTGATCGTAACAGTCGATTGCGGCGCACAGGCTTTCGAGGCGCTGGCGATGGCCAAAGCGGTTGGTGTCGACGTCATCGTTGTCGATCATCACCAATGTGCGATCGCGCTTCCGGCGGCATTTGCGCTCGTCAATCCGAACCGCCTCGACGAACTGGCCGAAGCAGCGGCGCACGGGCATCTCGCGGCTGTTGGCGTTGCATTTTTATTGGCGGCGGCACTTGTCCGGACGCTGCGCGGACGCAGCTTTTTCGCCGATCGTCCAGAACCCAAATTGATGGATTTGCTCGATATTGTCGCGCTTGGTACTGTTGCCGATGTCGCCAGCCTGCGCGGCCTGAACCGTGCGTTTGTTGCCCAGGGTTTGAAAGTGATGGCGGCGGGGCGCAATACCGGGCTCAATGCGTTGATTGCGGCGTCGCGCCTGAAACGTGCGCCGATATGTTCGGACCTCGGTTTTGCGCTCGGCCCGCGGATCAATGCCGGCGGTCGCGTCGGAAAATCTGATCTCGGCGTGCGCCTGTTGACGACCGACGACGCGCATGAGGCACAGGATATTGCCGAAGAACTCGACCGCCTGAACGAGGAACGCCGCACCATCGAAGCCGCTGTTCAGGCCGAAGCCGAAGCTGCATCGCTCGGCAAAGGCAATCGCGCCGTCGCGGTCGTTGCGGGGCAGGGGTGGCACCCGGGCGTGATCGGGATCGTCGCGGGGCGGCTGAAGGAAAAGCTCGGAAAACCAGCGATCGTGATCGCAATCGACGATCATGGCATCGGCAAGGGATCGGGCCGATCGGTATCGGGCGTCGATTTGGGTGCAGCGGTGCTCGCGGCAAAGGATCACGGACTGCTCGTTGCGGGTGGCGGTCATGCGATGGCAGCGGGGCTGACGATTGCTGCCGGTCAGATTGATGCGTTTGCCGATTTTATCGACGACCGTTTGGCGGCTGATGTTGCACGTGCCGGGGGCGACCGTGCGCTTTTGCTCGATGCCGTGGTTGCGTGCGGCGGCGTGACGCCAGGGTTGGTTGACGCGCTTGAAGCGGGCGGTCCTTACGGCATGGGCTGGCCCGCACCGCGGATTGCCGCGGGGCCGATGCGCGTGATCAAGGCCGATATCGTGGGCAGCGGTGGTCATGTGCGCGCCGTGATGGCCGGCGACGACGGCCGCAGTTTGAAAACCGTTGCTTTCCGCAGCAAGGATACGGCGCTTGGCCAGGCACTTCTCGGTGCCCCGCGCGACCGGCGGCTTTGGGTTGCGGGTCGTGCAAAGGTCGACGACTGGGGCACGCGTCCGGCGGCTGAGATCCACCTCGACGATGCGGCTTGGGCGGATTGACCCGACGTCGATCTTGACCGACTCCAAAGTGTCGCTTATGCGCGCGGTTCGCTCTTGAGCGGCCCCTTCGTCTAGCGGTTAGGACGCGGCCCTTTCACGGCTGAAACACGGGTTCGATTCCCGTAGGGGTCACCAGCATGGCGCAGTGAATTTCTTAAGAAAAACTACCGGCAATGGTAATTGCGTCATAGTTTTCCCTGAAATCTAATTCGATCGTCGTCTGCGGTCATCCTCGGCAGTTGTCTGTCGCAAGCGCTAGAGCGCTTGTCTGTGTGGTTTCGATCGAGACCCAAATAGCGCGCCTGGTAAACCGTCAAAGTCAAAGCGCGCGCAGTGCCTTTGCGGGTCGTGCCGCTAGGATCGGCAGGCTTCCGATCAAGCCAATGACAAGCGTCAGCACGACACCGGCCACCAACGTCGCGAGGACAACAGCATAATCGGGGAGCCAGACGAAATTGAACAGCTTCACCACCACGTACCACGCCGCACCCATGCCGAGCATGAGCGCGACGCCGGCAACGGTCAGGCTGAGCAGCACATATTCGATCGCCTGCGCGCCCAAGATTTGCGCGCGCGTCGCCCCGAGCACCTTGAGCATCACTGCATCATAGGTTCGCATTTCGCGCGCGGCCGTGATCGCTCCGATCAGCACGGCGATCCCGGCAAGGATGGCGACGCTCGCGGCGGCGGCGATTGCAGTCGAGAGTTGGCGGACCACATCCTGAATTTGCTTGAGAACGCCGCCGACCTCGATCACCGAGACCGAAGGAAAGCGCGGCAGAAGAGCGCGCACCGTTGCGCCGGTTTGCGCCGCTGACATGTTGACCGTTGCCGACAGATTATGGGGAAATTCCGAAAAAGTATTCGGAGAGAACACCAGAACGAAATTGAACCCCATTGTGTCCCATTGCACCGTTCGAAACGAGGCAACGCTTGCAACGACTTCTTGTCCAAGCACGCTTACTGTCAGTCGGTCACCAATCCTCAGGCCGAGCGCTTTTGCCTGTGCCGCCTCGACCGAGACCAGTGCCGGCCCGGAATAAGTCGTGGGCCACCATTTGCCCTCAGTCAGCGTCGACCCGGCGGGCAATGTCGCGGCATAAGTTATGCCGCGCTCGCCTCGCAAGATGAACGCCTCAGGCGGAAGCTGCGCGAGATCAGCAACCCGTGTCGATGCATATGCGGTCACGCTACCACGAAGCAGCGGCACTGTCGCAACTTCGGCACGGGGCGCCACCATGCGGATGGTCTGCGTGAACTCTGCAATGCGGTCTCGCGGCACATCAAGGGCGAACAGCGCAGGCGCGCGAGCAGGGATGGTCCGCGCGATATTCCCATCGAGGCTCGTCCGGATCGCCGCAAGCAGGACAAAGAGCGTGAGGCCCAGCCCCAATGCGACAACGAGCGCGACCGTGCGTGACCCGGGCCGGTACAATCCTGCGATGGCCAGCCGCAGCAACGGGCGTTGAGGTCGCGGGATGTGCGCAGCGGCGGCTCGGATCATGACGCCGAGGCCTGCAAGCAGAACGAGTGCCGCCGCAACGCTTGCCAGAAATGCCGCACTCAATCCTGGTTGCACCGAAGTCAGTAACACTGTCGCGATCAAACCGGTGGCGGCAAGCGCTACCCAGCCGAACGCGCGCCAGCGACCGCCGACGTGCTCGTCGACCGCACCGCGCAAAAGCGCCGCCGCCGGGATTTCGGCGCCTTGGACGAGCGGTATCGCCGCTGCACCGAGCGCAATCAACACGCCGTAGAGCGCTGCAAGAGCAAGCGGCAGGGGCTGAATCGCAAAATCCGGCGCAACGGGCAGTGCTTGGCCTGCTATCGCAACGAGCATTGGCGTCGCGATCACGCCGACCACTAGCCCCGCCGTAATTCCGACAAGCGCGACGGCTGTGATCTTGATCAGGTAAACCCGCGCAACAATCCCCGATGTCGCGCCGAGCACTTTGAGCGTTGCGATGTTGCGACGCCGCGCGCCGAGGTAGCTCGACACGCCACCGCCGATGCCGATACCCGCAATTGCGAGTGCTGCAAGACCGACCAGTGTCAGGAACTCACCCATCCGATCAACGAAACGCGATGCGCCGGGTGCTGCACGATCGCGTGTCCGCATTTCCCATCCTGCCCCGGCAAAGCGGCGTTCGAAACGCTCAACGATCGTCTTTGGACTGCCGCTCGCCGTGCGGACGCGATATTTCGTCTTGTAGAGGCTGCCGGGTTGGACAAGGCCAGTGCGAGCCAAGCCATCGAGTGATACGATGACGACGGGACCAAGCGTAAAACCTTCGCCGAGGCGGTCGGGCTCGTCGGCGATGATACCACCGATGCCGAAGCTTGCGCTACCGATCTTAACGGTTTCGCCGACGCGCGCGCCGATCCGCTCAGCAAGCGCAGCGCCGATCCAGGTGGTGCCTGCCGAGGGTGCCGAAACCGTGCGTCCGTCCGCAAGGCGCAGCGTGCCGTAGAGTGGATAGCTGCCGTCGACTGCTTTCAATTCGATCGGCACCGACTGGTCCGCCCGGATTGCCATCGATTGCATCCGCACTGTCTCAGAAACGCGCCCAACCGCCGCGATGGCCGCGCGTTCATCGGCTTCGGCGCGGCGCTGGCCGATTTCGAATTCGATGTCGCCGCCAAGCAGCACTTGTCCGCGCGATGCCAGCTCGCTCTGAATAGCGCTGGCAAGGCTGCCAATGGCAGCAAGCGCCCCGACACCGAGGAACAGACAGACGAGCAGCAACCGAAGCCCGCGAAACCGTGCGCGCAAATCGCGACGTGCCAGCGTAACCGCCAGTGCCCAATCGTTCATCGGGTATGATCCGCCACGATGCACCCGTCCGCCATCTCGATCACCCGGTCACACCGCGCCGCCAGATTCGCGTCATGCGTAATAACGAACAAGGTCGCCGCCAGCTCGCCGTGCCTTGCGAACAACAGGTCCATGATCGCAGCACCGGTCGTCGTGTCGAGATTGCCGGTTGGCTCGTCGGCAAACACCAGCGCGGGCCGGGGCGCCAGTGCCCGCGCGATCGCCACGCGCTGCTGCTCGCCGCCGGACAGTTGCGCCGGATAATGGTCGAGCCGATTGCCAAGGCCGACTGCCGTCAGTTCGGTCGAAGCACGCTCGAACGCGTCTGCGATGCCCGCCAGCTCGAGCGGAACGGCAACATTCTCGCGCGCCGTCATTGTCGGCAGCAGGTGAAAGGCCTGTAGCACGATGCCGATCCGTCCGCGCCGTGCGCGCGCGAGGCCATCTTCGCCAAGTCCGCCGAAATCGAGCCCGTCCACACGGACAGTGCCGCCACTCGCGCGTTCAAGGCCCGACAGGATCGCCATCAGCGACGATTTACCCGAGCCCGAGGGCCCAAGCAGCGCCACGCTGGTCCCGCGCGCGACTGACAGGTTGAGGCCATGGAGAATTTGTGTCGGCGGATTGCCTAATGCGAGGGTGACGCCGCGTGCATCGATCACCATATCGGGTGCGTTATCGGAAGAAATCAAAGTCCATGCCTATCAAACCAATTCGAGCTGCATATGTGTGCGCGCTCACAATACTCCAAGTGGCGGTGCTGTCCGCGTGCGATCGAACAGAAAGCAGCAATCGTATCGAAGCTCCGCAGACTGAGATCGTAGCGGCGGCACCCGTAGTCGTGAAGGGTCCCGAACGTCTGATCGTCGCGTTCGGGGACAGCCTTTATGCGGGCTACGGACTGAAGCGCGGCGAAAGCATGCCTGCGCGCGTCGAAGGGCTGTTGCGTGCACAGGGCATAAACGCGACGATTGTAAACGCTGGCGTGTCAGGCGACACGACAGCGGCGGGACGCAAGCGCCTTTCGTTCACGCTCGACAAGCTGCCGCGAAAGCCCGACCTCGTCATGCTCGGTCTGGGCGGTAATGACTTGCTGCGCCAGATTCCGCTGGGCGAGACGCGCGCCAACCTCGTTGCGATGCTCGAGGAATTGCGCCGGCGCGACATCCCGGTCGTGTTGACGGGAATGCGCGCACCACCCAATCTCGGCCCCGATTATACCGTGCCATTCGACGCAATGTACCCGGAACTGGCGAAAAAATATGGCGCGGTGCTCGACCCGTTCCTCCTTGCCAGTACGATCGGGGACCGGCGACTGATGCTGCCAGATGGTATCCACCCGAACGCCAACGGTACCACCGTCATCGCTGCTCGCATCGCGCCGCTCGTTGTCGAGGGACTGTAAAAGCACATGGCCGAGGATCGCGCGCGCTCACTTCGGGTTCTGATTTCGAGAAAGCATCGGCGAAGATAGACTGCATCCGTGGTGCGCGACCGTGGCCTATCTGCCTGCCGCTCTTCCGTCAGTGCCGACTGACCCGACGCAACGCGTGGATTTCCATCCAACTTCACCTCGCTGAGACGAGCGGCCAGCATCTCAGAATTCGGTCAGAACAAGCCGTGAACATCACATTCAAATCAGCCTCGCGGCGCTCGTTGCCCGCATGATGGGCAGGTCGCATCATGCCGTCGAACACTATCAGGTTTTCCGAATTCAGACCGATCGATTTAGCGTTGGCTGGCACCCCCAACCGGCATGTCCGCAGTGATCCAGTCCGTTTTTACGACCCTATTTTGACTCTCGTCGAAGTGAGCGCATGATCACCAAAATCTGACGCAAAGGCGGGAACTGCGGGCGCATCCGAATTCGATCTTGGAGAGAGGCTATGGACCAAGAATTTGATTTTGTCGTTGTGGGCGGCGGATCGGCAGGCGCGGTCATCGCCGCACGGCTTTCTGAAGATCCTGATGTCCGCGTTGCATTATTCGAAGCGGGAGAGCGTCCGCCCGAACGCGAGTCCATGCCCGCGGCCTGCGCCAGCCTCCAACTCGACCCCGAGACTGACTGGATGTTCTGGGCCGATCCCGGCAAGGCGGGGCTCGGCATGAAAGGGCGGCGAATGCGGACGCCCCGCGGCAAGATGCTCGGAGGCTCGTCGGGCATCAATTACATGGTCTGGGTGCGCGGGCATCCGCAGGATTTCGACCATTGGGCTGAGCTGGGGGCAGAAGGCTGGAATTATGAGGCTGTCCTGCCCGCTTTCAAGCGGATGGAAGACCTCGCCCCCAGCAACGAAATCAGCATCGATCACGATGTGCACGGGACAGGTGGGCCGGTCGGCGTTTCGGTGCGCTCGCCGATGATCCCTGCAACCCGCCAATTTGTCGAAGCTGCCGAGGCGGCGGGCATTCCCCGTGGCGATTACAATGGCAAGGACCGCGCGAACCCAATGGGCGTTTCGTCGGTTCATCAGACCAATACGCGTAAGGGCAGGCGGTCGAGCACTTATCATGCTTATCTGGAGGGTGAGGCAGAAGCGCGGCCCAATCTGACGATCATCACGGGCGCGCATGTCACACGGGTTTTGCTGGAGGGCGAAGGTCATGCATTGACTGCGACTGGCATCGAATATCGCGATGCTACCGGTGCCATCCGGTCGGCGCTTGCCAGTCGAGAGGTTATCCTGAGCGCGGGTGCGATAGGTTCGCCACATCTCCTGATGCTATCTGGCATCGGTCCGCGTCGGGAGCTGGAGGCTGCTGACGTCGCGTGCCGACATGAGCTTCCTGCGGTTGGAAAGCATGTCAAAGACCATCCTTTTGTGCCAATGACGTTTAATGCGCCCGGCGTTGGCGTGACGCTGAATGACATCGGTGTGTCGATGGGTTCCGATGTGCTGCGTGCACCTGGCGGACCATTGCCTGCTGATCCAGCAGAGGATGTTCATCTCAACGCCGAACTCGCTGGCCTAAAAACCCATGCAGATCGCTTGCTCGGCGAATGGCTGGCGACGGGTAGCGGCCTTGCGTCGTCGTCATGGAATGACGCCAGCGCGTTTTTTTCGACCGGATTGGGCGCGGATTACAGTCACGACGCTCAGATCAGTTTCATGGCGGGCGGCGTCGATGCTGGCTTGATCGACAATCAGCTCAATATCGATACGACAATGTATGCAGCCGATGCGGGATCGGTGCTCGGCCCCGCTGCTGAAAACGTCTATCTTATCGTCCAGCTCGAATTGCCGCGCAGTGAGGGCGAGATCGTGCTGCAAAGCGCCGACCCGCTCATGCCGCCGGTCATCAACATGAATTATTACGCAGATCCCGTTGATCTAAAAGTCATGGTTGCAGCAATGCGGCGAGGGCTCGAGATTATGGCGCACTGGCCCGGCACCGATAAGCCCGGCCCGTGGATCGCTCCGCCCCAGCTTGCTATCAAACATGGCTATGTTGCGGGAAAACCGCCGAGCGATGCTTTGCTCGAAAACACAGCCTTGCACTTCTCGCACACGACGTATCACATCAGTTGCACATGCCGCATCGGTCGTGTGGTCGATCCTCGATTGCGCGTGTTTGGCGTCAGAAACCTGCGCGTTGCGGATGCCAGCGTCATGCCTGAAATCACGAGCGGGAATATCAATGCTGTTGTCATCATGATCGGTGAGCGCGCAGCCGAGATGATTGCGGTCGACCACGGCTTGAAGTTGCATCAGTTGCTGTAGTTGCCTCGCATGCGATTATTCGAATGGCACATCGCGTCGTAGGATCATTCTGGCGGCTTTCAAAGGTGGTGAAGCTTTTCCTGCCATCGGTCGGCGGTGTCGATCCGTTGCTAGCAGCTATTCGATTTTGACCTCTTTCACGGCGGCACCAGTCCACATTATCGGCAGAGCGCCATTGCACCGCCGTTCGCACGCATAAAATCGACAGTCGAGCAGCGGTGGGTCGATACAATCAGGCCAGATGCATGTGTCGAAAAAGATGCCCCGCGTGCTGGGGGCGGGCTTCGCGTGCGGTGGCCGATTCGATCGACATCAGGCTGGCGACAAAGCCAAGGAACAGGAACGCGCCGAGCATTTGCCCTGCTTCGCCCAGGGTCATCGCATTGCTGCCCGGGCCATATAATGCGCCGACGGCCGTGACATTGGCTTCGGCTTGCGTGACCGTGCGGCCACATCCGGTTTGCCAGCTGCCGCCGCCTTCGTGGATTGTGAAGCCGTCGCGGTGCGCCGCATCGACGGCATAACCGTCGTTCGACATGCTGATCGACAAATCACCGATCTTGTTCTGGCTGATCCCGTCGACGATGATGGCGTTGTCGCCTTTTGTAATAACGACCTGGCTCGCGACATAGGCATTGGGGTTACCGCCCCATTGTTCGGTGTTGATGGTAATCTTCGTCCCGTTTTCGAGCGTGAACGTCGTTGTGCCCCAGAAATCGAATTTATGCTGACCGTTCACGTCGACATGGGGGTCGCCCCAGATCCGCGTCGATTGCCCAGTTGCGGTGTTCAGGATCATCATCTGGCTGTTGCGCTCGTCGATCTGAAGCTTGTAACCGTCGCCGAGGTCGATGTTCGCAGTGCTTTGCCCGGTGGTCTGCACCGTCCAGTTGGCTTTGGGTTTGGGGATGACCGGATTGGTCGGAAAGCATCCGGTCGGAATCGTCCCGCAACGAATGTTGAACAGTGCGGGCAGCATCCCGAACGCAAGCGGTCCGGCACCCATCGGCCGCATGAAGCTGCCCAGGATACCGGCGGCCATCACGAAGCCTGCGGCATCCATGCCGGCATTCAGGCCCGTGGCGAAATTGGTCGGCTGATTGGCGGCAATCGTGGTCATGGCGAAAATCCTTTCGACTCGCAGCTGTTTCGTTACCGCAACATGTCACTGCTCGCCGGGCCGATCACTCAGCAGATCGTTTAGTTTGCCTAAACGATTCGTTTAGAGACACCGACTTCGGATTGTGCGATTTCAGTGGTACGATGCCGGCAACGCGTAAGCCGTTTGGGGTGCAGAAGACGTCAATGATTGAAGCAGTCAGATCATCGATCAGGGGTTCCGGTGTCGTCAATGCCCCCGACGTCGCTGCGCATCGCCGCGCACTCGACCCCGCACCATCGGAAACGCCTACGCGCGAAGGCTTGCTCTGGGTCCAGCCGCAGCCGATGCCCGCGCCGGTATCGGCAACACCAACGGCGAATAATATCGCGTCCATATCCGCCCCTACGACGCGCGCACTCGCGGCAATGGCTGCCGACGTTTACAATGATATCGCCGCGCCACCGCCCGGATATCGAGTAGCTGGTGATACCGATCTCGCAAGGCTGGGGCTGACATCGCAGGACCTTACGTCGCGCAACAGTGCGTTTCGTGCGCGCGTTTATGTGACGAATGCGAACGAAAATGCCGAATTCGTTGTTGCATTCCGTGGCACGACCAACAGCAGCGACTGGCAGGCAAATCTTCGTCAGGGTGTCGGCCTGACATCGGATCATTATTTCCGCGCCTTTCAAATCGCGAGACAGCTGAGTGGTCATCCCGATGCGCGCGTCACGCTGACCGGCCATTCGCTCGGTGGCGGACTTGCTTCGGCCGCGGCGCTCGCGACGGGCCGGAATGCCTCGACTTTCAATGCTGCGGGATTAAGCCCGGCAACGATAAATCAGGCCAGTGCGATCCGTGATCGCGCCCAGATCGGACGCGCGGCCGATGTTCAGGCTTTTTATGTCCGCGGCGAAGTCCTGTCGGCAATACAGGACGGCGGCGACCGTACCATCGGCGCTATTTTCGGCGGCGCTGTCGGTGCTCGCCTGGCCGACGCACCCGCAGCATATGGCACACGCCGCGTCCTCGATCCGGTACGACCGTCGGGCGTTCCCTGGTATGCGGACACGCCCGTCGCACGACACGCGATGACCTGGGTATCGAGCAGCCTTGGCAATCGCTGATCGTGTGATTCGGCGTCGTTATCATTTGCGCGGCGCGCTCGTGGGCCTAGTCATTGCGACGTCTTTGAGCAGCTGCAGCAGGGCGGACGATCGAATGTGTTTTACCAAGCGACCCGGCGTGATCTTGCCTGACCGCGCAAAGGTTCTTTCGAACTTGTCGAACGGCGGATCGGGGCGCGCCGTGGCCGAAGCGATCCTCGACGGGCGGATCGACGATGCGCGCACGATGCTGATCCGCGATCCGCGCCTTTTGACCACAATTGTCACGCACGATCCGCGGATGGATCGCTTTCCCGATGGCCAATTCGGTGACTTGCTGACTCTGGCCGTCGCGCGCTGTGATCCGAAAATTGTTTCGATGCTGCTCGATGCTGGCATGTCGCCCAATGGCCAGCTGCCCGGTCAGGCGCTCGGGCTCGCGATCCTAGCCGATACGCCCGACATTGCCGAACAATTGCTGCGTGCCGGTGCCGCGGCCGATCCTGAACCCGTTTCAAATGCCAATGACCCGATGAATACGGCCATGACATTTTCACATGTCGGCGCGGTCATGATGCTGCTCCGCCATGGCGCAAATCCGCGGCTGACTGGCAAGTTCGGCAACGACCGTGTCAGCGATGCCGTTGCCGGTGAAGCCACCGAAATTGCCGAATTGCTCGTCGACAATGGCGGCAGCCTGTTCACGGTGGCTGACGATGGCAGCATGGCGATACACATGCTGATGCGACCGCCGATCATGGCCGATAATGCGGCGCGAAATGCCGCGCGCAAACGCCTGATCGCAAAAGCAAAGTCGAGCGGGATGCCGTGGCCGCCGCCGCCGCGCGAAACGGTCAAGCAAATGGTAATGTCGGGGCTATGGCCTACCGCCCAGATGGCAAAGGCGGGGATGATTGTGCCCCCGGCGGCGTTGGAACGGATGCGGGCGCACTAGCAATCGCAACCGGGACGACCGGTTTCATCGATGCCCACAAAGTATCGAATGTCATCGGATCGATCGGCAACCGCTTCATCGTACCAAAAGGCGCAACGCCGTTGCACACCGGCACACGCACTGGCGCGGTCCCGTCATCCTGAGCGGGTACGAGAACGGCCTGTTCGCCGACCACGCGGAAAAGCGGCGTTGGCGTCGGACGCTTTTTCCCCGGTGCGACGACCGGCGTGTTGAAATTGCCCGCACTTGCCGGTGATGCCGCAACATCGACCGAACAAGCCGCCGCGGCACCATCGGTTGCGGCTGCGCGCACGGCGATCCGCTTTCCGGTTTCGACGCGAGCGAGCATGTAGGATGGCGACAGCCGCAACAGCACTTGGGCGATGCCCGGCCACGACGGTTGCAGCGTTGCGCCCGATGCCAGCGCGAGGTCGCTGCGCACGAACATGATGCGGCCCGCGCGCTTCATCCATGTCATCGGTGCGGTCGTCGCCAGCAAACTGTTGCGCCGCGCCCGATATACCTGTGTCAGGCAGGTTGTCTTGGCGGGCGCAGCACCGGCCAGGCAGGCATCGCGCCCGCGTTCGAACGTAACGACGGTTTTCTTTTTTTCGGGCGCGCCCGATGCCGCCAGCCGAACAATGTCCGAATCGAACGCCATCAGCGTGCCTGTCTTGTCCTCGCACAGCGCCGCTTGCAGCGCGCTTGCCGGGTTGGCGCATGTCGTCGCCAGAGTATTGGCGGTGGCAAGCGCGCCGGCCAGTGCCATTGCCACCGGGCCGTCGACCAGTGTCGACATCGCGCCGTGGCGGACGCTGATGACATTGGGTTCGGCACCGCCGACAATCTGTCCGACATCGTCGACGCTCATGTCCGCTCCGTCGAAAATCGCGCCAGTCACATTTGCACCCCACAACGCAAAGCCGCTGAACAAGGCACCCGAAAAATCGGTGTTGCGTGCGCTGATGCCCTGCCGGTCGAAAGGACAGCCGTCGATCGCGCGCGTGCCGCAGATGAATTTGAAGCTGTTCAGTTTGGCGAGGTCGAGCTTCAGATTTTTGATGCTGGCGTTCCATCCGCCGTCGAGCTGTCCTTCGGTCAGGTCGGCTGCGGTCGCATCGACATCGGCCAGCGTCGTGGTGCGGAACAGCGCGCCACGCAGGATCGCGCCGGTAAACACGGCACCGCTCAGATCGCTGTCGATAAAGCCGATCCCCGCCGCACTCGCGCCGCTCCAGTCGGTATTGGTCAATTTGACGCCGCGAAAACAGATATTGTTCAACTTGGCTTTGCGGAAATCATAATCGGTGAAATCGCCGCCTTCGACAACGATCGTGCGACCGTCCTTTGCTTTCTTGCGCAGCCGCTCGATCGCATGCGATTTCTGCAAGCTGCTCCCCGGCACCGAGACTGGCAAGGTCGATCCTGTGCCCGTGACCGATCCGGCCCGCGCAAGGCAACTGTCGGTCGGCGGGACGACGGCCGCTGCGAACCCCAACAAAATCGACAACCCCACATCCGCCATCATATCTTCCCCGAAACGACCGCCGCTATGGCAGGTGATCCCTTACCGCGCCCTAAACGAATCGTTTAGATACAGTGTCTTTCGAATGTGTCATGCCCGATGCACAAGATCGATGGGAGTCGAACGATGACCGCCGTAAATTCGAACATCAATGCCGCGAATGGCGCGACGACGCCGCGACTGGGCGAAGGCAGCTTCGACATCATGGGTATGCTCCGGTCGCTCAGCAGCAGTGCTGGGCTCGACGTCGGCGCGTTGCGTTCGGCGCTCGATATGCTTGCGACCATCGCGCCCGATCTCGCCAACACGTTGCGTGGCCAACTTGACGCATTGCTCAGCCCGGTCGAGCGTGGTCAGCTTGCCGCCAGCCCGGCCACCGCGAACCCGACAGCATCGGTTACGGTTGCGCGCGGCGACACGCTCAGTCGGATTGCCGCACGGGCAGGGGTCAGTCTCGACGCGCTGCTTGCGGCAAACCCGCAGTTCGATGCCGGAAAAATCGGTCGCGGCGACCGGACTTCGGGAACGCAGGGGCGAGATCCCGACCGCATCGCCATCGGCGAACGCATCAATTTGCCCGAGGGTGCCCGGCAATCGTCGCGTGTCGCGACTGCCGACCAGAGCGCAGCACCGGATCGTCTGGCCGCGCAACCATCGGCCGACGCATCGTCGGCGCCGCGATCGGGTCCGCTCGATCCCGGTGCGGCATCGGGGCGTGCTGCTGAACAGGCCGAAGCGCGCGTCCGCGGCCGCGCTTCGAGCAGCCAATGCTATAAATTCGTGAAGGAAGCGCTCCAGCGCGCTGGCGTCGTCAGCGATTATATCCCCGGCGTCGCTGCGCGCGGGGCGGGACCCGCGTTAGAAGCGCGCGGCTTCACCAACATCCTGCCCGGCTCGAATATCCGCTCGCCTTATGATGCGCCAGTCGGGGCAGTACTCGTCTACGGCGCCTCACCGGGTGCGACCGATCGCAATGCGCGTTACGGCCATATCGAGCTGCGCACGCCGAATGGTTTTGCCAGTGATTATTTCTCGGCGCGCGCGCGGACAGGTGATGCCGCTGCCGGCCTCGACGGTCGCGGCCGCGTCCTGATCGGCGTTTACGTCAAACCCGATGCCGGCGCCGTCCAGCGTCCTTCGGCAGCCAATCCTGTGACAGCGCAAGCAACCGGCGGACGGCTCGGCGATTTGTCGATGATTTACGAAACGGGGCGCCGTCCGTCGCAATATCGAGACGCCGCGGGTGTTGTTTCAAGCGGGCGCGGCGATCCTGGCGGCAAGTCCTATGGTGCCTACCAACTCGCTTCGCGAACGGGAACATTGCAGGAGTTTTTGCGGGCCGAGGGTTCGCGCTGGGCCAATGAATTTCGCGGGATGGACCCTACGCGTCCCGGCGCGTTCGAGGCGAAATGGCGCGAGATTGCCGCCCGCGAGCCCGAAGCGTTCTTTAATGCTCAACATGATTTTATTCAGCGCACCAAATATGATCGCGTTGTTGCCACCGTTCTCGCCCGGACTGGCGTTGACATCAATACATTGCCACCGGCGGTTCGCGATGCCGTCTGGTCGATGTCGGTCCAGCATGGACGCGCCGCGCAACTCGTGACCGATTCCATTCGGTCGGTTCAACGCGATGGCCAGCTTGATAACGGTCGGGCGATCATCAATCGTTTGTATGATGACCGGACGGCCTATGTGAACCGCATCGAGCTTCCGGCGGCAACGCGGTCTTCACTGATCGATCGCTATGTTGCTGAACGATCACAGGCGCTATCAATGCTTCGGTGATGATTACGAAACTCGCAGTCCTCGCGCTCTTGTCGGTTCCGTTGCCGACCTTGGCAGCGCTCACGCAACCACGCGCCTATTCGGCTGATTATCAGCGTTGCATGGCCGGTTCGGGCGGCGTGACGGTTGCCATGCGTGACTGTTCCGCGACCGAGCATGATCGCCTCGATGCCGAATTGAACCGCCGCTATCGCGGGTTGATGTCGTCATTGCCGCCGTCAAAGGCGGTTGCGCTGCGCAATGCCCAACGCCGCTGGCTCGTCGATCGTCGACGTGTGTGCGACGCCGCGGTCCGCAAAGAAGGCGCCGGCACGCTGGCGCTGATCGTTGGCGACGGATGCTATCTCGACCGCCTCTATGACCGCGTTGCCGAACTTCAGGCGATGAAGCGATGAAGGCGGCTGTGGCTCTGCTCATGTTGATCGCGGCTCCGGCCGGGGCACGGACTCAGGCCCCGGTCGTCTACACGCCCACGCTCCGCTGCACGGCTGCGATCGCTACGGCATCCGGCCAGGCGCGCGCCGATGCGCTGATCGCGGCGTTCGAACGTGAATATCCCGCCGCACTCGTCGATCCGGCACGCGTCGAACAAGCGATGATCGCACCTGCCACGCTACAGGTAATCGTTGCCAATCTCGCCTGCTTGTCGAAACAACCCGGTGCCGATCCGTTCGTGCCCGAACAAGCGGCCGCGCTTTTTGCCAGCCGACGCTATGGCAAGGCGGCATTTGCGTTGCTCGCGCGCACCCGTGAGGCGCGTTTTGCGCGTCAGATGCGCGACTACACAACCGCTGGTCGCTGAAAACGCCCGGTTAGCCCTAAACGATTCGTTGAGGGCGCGAACCGAAAATCTTGGTTATGGTTGTACTGTAATAAGGTTGTCACGGGAGTCGAATCGGCGATGCTACCGCCCATCAACATTGGTCGCCGGGGTCCGGTTTCGCTTCGCGGCGTCGGCGGGGGGAAAGGCGGCCCGGCCGGCGCGGCTGCATCGGCGATGTCACAGGTTGCCGGGCGGATGGCACAAGCGCTGACTGCGGAATTCGGCCTGGCTGCGGTCGAACCGAACGACCGTTTTTCCGGCGGGACGGCCAACGATGCATATGGTGTCGAGGATATGGCGGCCGAACTTGCCGATGCACTTGGCGGCGCACCCGCCGACCGCGGACAGGTTGCACGCGCCCTGCACAATTTCATTCGCGAGGGCGCGGTGCTGGTCGCTGCTCGCCCCGAAAGCCGGTCACTCGAACATATCGAACGCGCGATTGCCGATGCCGGCAATGCCCGGCCGGTTGCGGGGTCCGACGTCGAACGGGCGGTCGCGGCGATCGACCATACGGTCCACCGATTGCAAGGCACGGCGCGATGATAAACGGCGTGGGGGCGTCGCCGCGAATGTTTGTCGACCGCGAAATGCCCGAACCCGATGCCCGGCTGACCGATGTCCGGCTGACTGATGTCGCGACCTATGCTTCGCCGCGCATCACCGGCACTGGCGGGTTCAGGATCACATCGCAATCGGCGGGTCGCGTGGCCTTTGATCTGAACGACGGTTATTCGATGGACATCGACGAAACCAGCTCAGCCATTGTCGTCGCGAACGTTGCGCGCAAAGAAAGCGTGCAGGTCTGGGGACATGCTCAGCTTGCGCTCGACGGCACATCGATCGGCGCCTTTGCCGGCACGACTAGTGTCGTCCTCGGCAACGGTACCAAGATCACGATGGAAACCGTGCCCGAACAGAAATCGGCAGATGTCTTTCGCCTCGACCGGTTGACTGTTACCCGCGGCAACGACGCCGTTGTCGTGGCGGGCGTTTCGCAGGATGTCGGCGGCGATCTCACCGTGACGCAAAGCCGGACCGGGCATACCGTCGACGCCGATACCCGCGACGGCCTTGTTCTCGAACGCAACAGTTTTGCGCAATGGGCCGATGAATATGGCATTGTCGTCACGCCAGAGATGCTGGCCGCGACACAGCCCGGCGGCGCTTTTGGTCCGGGCAGCACCGAAATGAGCCGCGAGGAATTCAGAAGCCTGATTGCGCGGTTCATGAGCTGGGGTCTGGTCAGCTCGTTCCTTTCACTGTTGCTACGTTCGCTGGCTTCGGATTTGGTGCGGCAGGATCCCAATGACGTCGCGCGGACCAGCGAGATTCATCGTGCCTGGCTGCGTCAGGCCCACGAAGCCGCTGCCGTGACGCGCAGTGCACTTCGCCATGCCGACATGCGCACCGTGGCGCTCGGTCGCTAACGCCGCCGGTTGACGCGTTGGAAATTCAGATTTCCGATGCGCAGGTCGCGCTGGCGCAACCGGTCGTGAAGCGATGCCTGCAATTGCGCGGCCTGAGCTGCATTGATTTCGTTCGGGCTCGTCAGCGTAATATGAAGTGCGCCGGTGGTGTCGCGACCGATGATTGCGCCGTCCACCGGCGTCGCACCCTTGGGCAGCGCGAGATGGACATCGGCAGTGGCACCGTTCGCCGTCACTTCGGCAATCGCTGCTGCAATCCGTTCGACATGCGCTGCCATTTGCAGGTTGGGCGCGACCGAACCCGGTGCTTCTTTCATCGGTGTCGCCGCCAATTCGATTTTCGCGGCAACCGGACCGCCAGCTCCAGTTTCATCCGAAAGAGACTTCATCTTTTTCAATATCTTCTCTTCGCTTTTTAATAGCGCAGAGGAGAAAAGCCGCTGCGCCTGACGAGGGTCGATATGCGTGATGTTTGCCATCTTCGGCGACGCCAACACAGTGGCTTTGACGATGACCGGTGTGTCGCCTTTCACCATGATCGGGCCGCCTGAACCGGAACATCGAGTTCGGCGCGCATCTCCGCCTGAAGCCGGTCGATCCGCCGCAATCCGTCATGATGCGCGGCAATCCGGTCGCTGCGCACCTGATGCCGCGCGACGACGCGCACTGCCTCTGCACGGGCTCGTGCAGCATGATCGACATTGCTTTCGGCCTCGATCAGCGCGTCGGCCCGCGCGGCCATTTGCGCGACGCTATGGTCGAGCCACATCCGCGCTTGCGGACATGCCGGATCATGCACGAACATCGCCCGCGCTTCGATGGTCAGCGCTTCGTGTCGCGCCAGCGCCTGATGCGCCTCGTCGCGTTGCTGTTCTGCCGCCTCATGTTCGAGCCGCGCCGCTTCGGCCGCACGCGCCAGCCGCAGCCCGCGAACATGCGCGACACGCGTCAGCCGGACGATGCCAGCCTTATCGGTCATCATCGTTTCCAAAGCTGCGCAGGCGCGCGATGCTGTGGCTGATTGGCGTCTGGTCATCGCTCGATTGCCGCAAGAAGCTGTTCATCGGCTCGCGGTCGTCAAGGGCACGGTCGGCCAACGCGTCGCGCCCCGGCTGATACTCGCCCATCTGAACGAGCAGATCGATCTCATCGAGTTTGGCGAGCATGGCGCGGACGCTTTCGGCAGCGCGCTGTTGCGGCACGCTCGCCAGCTTGGGGAACAGCCGTGACAAACTGCCCGGCACATCGATTGCCGGATAATGCCCCTTGGCTGCCAGCTTGCGTGAGAGATGAATATGCCCGTCGAGCAACGAGCGCACTTCCTCGCCGATCGGGTCGCCGTCTTCATCCTCGAGGAGCACGGTGTAAATGCCCGTGATCGCGCCGTTGGCCGACGATCCGGCACGTTCGAACAGTCGCGGCAATTCGGCAAAGACCGAAGGCGGAAAGCCCCGGCGCACGGCAGGTTCGCCCGCGGCAAGGCCAATCTCGCGCAGTGCCCGGGCAAAGCGGGTGACGCTGTCCATCAGGAGCAGGACGTGCCGCCCTTCTTCGCGCAATCCTTCAGCAATGGCCGTGGCGACATGCGCCGCACGCACGCGTTCCATCGCCGGTCGATCCGAGGTTGCGACGATCACGACCGACCGCGCGAGACCGTCGGGGCCAAGCGTATCTTCGACGAATTCGCGCACTTCGCGACCCCGCTCGCCGATCATCGCAATGACGATCGCATCGGCTTTCGATTGCCGCGCGAGATTGGCAAGCAGTGTACTTTTCCCGCCGCCCGCACTGGCGAAAATGCCGACGCGCTGACCGATGCCGATCGTCATCAGGCCGTCGATGGCGCGGATCCCGGTTTCCATCGCGGTATCGACGGCAGCGCGCTCCATCGGGTTGGGCGCAGTGCCGTGGATCGGGCGATCAGGCGTGCGCCGGACAGGGCCGAGATCGTCGAGCGGCTGTAACCGCGCATCGAGCACGCGGCCGAGCATGTGCAAACCATAAGGCGTCCGGTCCTCGCCGCTGCGCAGGATGACATTGCTGGCGAGCGACAAGCCACGGATATCGCCGAGCGGCGTCAGGATCGCATCACCGTCGGACAATCCGATGACTTCGGCCCACAGACGAAAATCGGTTTCGGGATCGATGATTTCACAATTCTCGCCGATCCGCGCGCGCACTCCGGTCACGCGCAGGGTCGTGCCCAAAGCGCCGACGATCCGCCCGCGCTGTTCGAACATCGGCGCGCCGTCGAGCGCGCGGAGAAGTGAAATGCTGTCAGACCGCACCGGACAATCCCCACCGCGCAGCAAGAGCATCGAACTGCACCGAAAGGCTCGCGACGATCCGCCCGGTTGGTGTCAGCACGTGGCAATCGGTCGCGGCCAGAGCGGGGTTTTCGGTCACGGTAACATGCCCCAGACCACCGACATGCACACGCAAGACCGCGGCCAGCGCCGGTGCCACTTCGATGGTCAGCGGGATGTCGGTATCAAAACGCGAGAGCGTGCGATCGACAACGCGCATCATGACTGCGTCATCGTCGATTGCGCCGACGATAGCGCGCGCGGCAGCAAAGGCAGCTTCGGCAATGTCGGCACGGCGCGATTCGGCATGCGTTTCGATGTCGGCGGCAAGCTTTGCGATTGCGGCGGCGACAGTGTGCTGCGCTGCCTCGATTGCTTCGGCACGTCCTTCATGACGCGCATCGTCACGTGCAGCGGCCGCATCGACCGATGCCTGTTCGCGGAGCTTGCGGGCTTCGGCAAGCAGTGCGAGCGCATCGGCAAAGGCAGCACGATCTTTCGCTTTGATTACGGGCCTGTCGGCGTGAAGCAGCATCGCGTCATCGGCAAAGGCAAGGTGAAAGCTCATGACGGGTCGACAATCTCGCACGCGGTCGCGGCAAGGATGCGAGCGTCGGCATCGTTTGCGGCATCGGGGAAACGCCGGGCTAGCGGTCGTGGCAATCCGCGATGAAGCGCGCGCCAGCCATCGGCGATAATCTGGTCGGGGCGCGGCAACGACGCCGTCGCGGGCGGTGCCGCAGTCGGCATCGCGCATACAGCATCGATGAGGTCCTCTCCGATCGCATCGGCCAAGACCGCGAGGCGGACGCCGGAGAGTTCATTGATCAGCGCCGACCGGTGCAACAGGAGACCGGCGACTTTGGCAACGCGCGCCTGCGCATCGGGATTGAGCATCAGCCAGCGCGGAACAGCCGCAAGATCCGCCAGCGTCGGCCCTGGGGTGCCAGACATGATGCGAGCAAAGCGCGCGCCACGCGTGTCGCAAACACCCAGCGCATCGAACTGCGCCGCGCGCCGGGCGATGCGCTCGCTCATCCTTTCGGCCTCAGCGATGCGGGCAATCCGGTCCGCCGTCGTGCCCGCCACAGCGCGCGTCCGGCAAACAGCAGCAGTGCGACCGCACCGAGACCGGCAAAGACGCGCGCCAGCGTGCCCAATTCGATGCTCGATTGCGCCGTCGCAACGGCGGGTAGTGCCTGCGCCGGGACCATCACCACCGACACGCGGTCATAAGTCAGACCATCGATGCCATTGGTGACCAGCGCCTTGATCGCGCCGGTCTGGCTGCGCAGGTCGAAACCGGTGCGATATTTGACGAATACCGACGCCGCCGATGGTTTGGCTTCGCGCGACAACGGGTCGGCTTCGGGCATTGTCAGGTGAACGCGCGCCTGCACGACGCCATCGATTTCACTGATCGTCCGGCTGAGTTCCTGGCTCAAGCCATAAATCAGCCGTGCGCGTTCCTCGAGTGGCGTCGACGTGAAACCTTCCTTTTTGAACACCGTGCCGAGCGAATCATAATTTTCATGCGGTAACCCGTGCGCGCGCAGCGTTTCGACCGATCGGGCGAAATCGGCGGGGTCGACCGCAATGCTCCAATTATCCTTTTCACCGGCGATTTTCGACGCGCTGATCCCGCTTTGCGAAAGCACCGCGATCATTTCGTTCGCGCTGGTTTCGGTCAGCTTGCCATATACCTCCTCCTTGCCGCACGCGCCGAGGAAAAGCAGCGCAAGCAACGCTGCGTGCGGGACAAGGCGGCGCGCGATCATTGCTGCTTGAACAATTGCTGCACGCCATCCGAGCTGCGGTTGGCGATGTTCGACGTCAACTGTGCCTGGAACATGAATTCCTGGCATTTCATGGTCAGCTGAACGATTTCTCCGGGCGTTAGTTGCCCGCCGCTCGCTTCGGCCGATGCCGCATATTCTGACACCGATTTCGCCTGGATGTTGACCTGATCGAGCGCACCGAACAGGCCCTTGATCGGCGCGGAAACGCTTCCCGACGGCATCAGCCCGTCGATGCCGCCGACGCGCGACAATGACTGGTGAAAGCGCGCCTCGAGCTGGGGGGAGGCAGCGCCAGCGCCACCGGGCGGCGAAAGGTCGACGACGCGCGCACTGCCCGTGGCTCCGCCCGCGACACCACCAAGCGATTGTGCGGCGACCGCGCCGACCGGATCGATGGCCATGATCAGCCTTTCCGTGCCATGGTTTCGAGTGCTTTCGACACGCTGTCGAGCGAGGTGTGCGAACTGTTCGCCATAAAGCTCATCCGCATCGATTCCGCGCTCAGCTTGGTAATGTCGGATGGCTTGTCGCCGCCTTGCGACAACTGGTCGGATTGCGCGACGATCGTATCAGCCTGTTTGTCGAGCGCCTTGCCCCATGCACCGGCAAAGGCCTCGAACCAGTTTTTGGATTTCGAATCGAAATCGTTCATCGTCGGCGCTGCTGCCATCATGCCAAGGCTGTTGTTCGAAATCGGATCGGTCATAACTGCGTCCTTTCTTTGAGTTCACCGCGCGTTGAGGTTGGAATCGGGTTCGTGGGCGCGGGCGGTGGCGCCGTTCCCAGAACCAGGTCTTCGATGCGGCCGTCGCGTTCGAAACTTGCACGGCCGTTGCCGATGGCGACGATTTTATGCCCGGTCGGCACCATCGATCCGGCAAACCAGTGCGTGCCGTCGGCAGTCACGATATAGCCCGGCGCGCCATCGACGAACGTCGCGAGGCCGTAAGCCGACCCCGAAAAGAAATATTGCAGGTCGCGGTCACCGCGGCTGTTCTGCGTTGCAAATGCCACGCGCGATACGCCTGGCAAATCGCGACGGATGAGCTTTGCGAGTTCATCCTGACGATCGGCGGGAAGAAATTCGGTCGTGACCAACAAGCTGTTCCCACGCATCGGTTTTGCATCGGCGTCGACACCTTGCGCACGAAGCATGTCGGTCGCGGCGGCGGCCATCGCCTGCATCGTATCGACATCGATGCTGGCGCGCCCGATCCCGCTTGCGACGACTGTGCGCAGCCGCGCGAGTTCGACATCGTCTTTGACCACTCCGGTGATGACGAGTCCTTGTCCCACTGCGCCTTCGGAAATGGTCAGGCCACCGAACCCTGATTCGGCCAGCACGACTTTGTGATTGTCCACACCGGTCAGTTGACTGCCGACCCATTGCGTGACTGGACCACCCGCGATCGCAAGCAGCAGAAGGCCGCCAGCGAGCAGGCCGTAAACGGGCCAGTTCCGGTCGGCCGCAATGACGTCACGCACGGGAAAAAGCCGGGTCGCAAGCCGTTCGGCCAACGCGGCCTGCGGCGTGTCGGCGACCGTGTCGGCAGTGTGCGGCGCAATCATGGTCGACAACCGTTCGACTTCGCCCCAGCGTTCGGACTCGGCGTGACCGATCGCGACGGTGAAGCTGCCGAGCGTCAGCGGCACGAACGCGGGGAGGCTCGCGTCGCCTCCCGCTGCAACCGGCTGGCCGAGCAATCCGACTTCGCCCGCTATCACGCGGATCGTCGCGAGGTCGGCACCGAGATGAAGTTCGAGCGACAATCCCTTGGTCGACGGATCGCGCAGGACGATGTCGTGATCGAACGCGTGACCGATGCGGACATATTTACCGCCGGGCAGCCGGTATTCGGCACCCTTCGACCGCCCCGCGATCACGCGCAGGATCAGCGATCCGACCATCAGCGAGGGAAACGGCGCATTCATCGCGATCCGCCCCCTTTTACGCGACGACCCGACGAAATCGCCTGGAGCCGTTCAAGCGGGATCACCCGTGACGGTTCGGCGGATGCCGCGGTCATCCCTTTTCCCTGTGTCAATATCCGAGCCGTGATCAGGAAAAGCCGTTCGAAATGCGATCCGCCCTTGCTGCGCTTGCGGAACAACTGACCGAGAATCGGCACATCGCCGGCGACCGGGATTTTCGACCGATAGTCATATTCGGTGTCGATCGTCATGCCGCCGATCATCAGGCTTTCCCCCTGTTTTACGATGGCATTCGTATTGATGCTTGCCTGTTTTACGGCCGGGATACCGTCGACAATCAGGCCGCTGGGCGCACCGTCGGCGATGTCGATCGTCAGCCGCGTGCGCAATTCGCCGCCGTCGTACAGGACCGATGGTTTGACGCGCATGATCAGTCCCGCGGTAATCGGGAACAGGTCGACCTGACGATCGCCCGCAACGCGGACATAATAGGTCACCTGATTGTTGAAGATGACGGGTATGTTGTTGAGCGTGCTCATGCGTGGTCGTGAAATAACCCGAAGCGCGCCCGATTTTTCGAGTGCCGTAATCCGCACGTTGAAGCCGTTCATCGCACCGGTGAGCAGGTTGGCACCCAGATTGGCTGCCGAAAACCCCTGCGTCGGGTTCGACTGTTGCCCACCGAACAACGCATTGAGCCCGTGGTCGCGCAGATTGAAATCGATGCCCAGTTCCTTCAACCGCGTGGTGTCGAGTTCAAGGATCGTCGCTTCGACTTCGATCCCACGCGATTCGACGTCGAGGCCGCGGATCATGTCTTCATAAACCGACATCGATTCGGGTCGGTCGCGGATGATGACCGCATTCGTTGCTGCGTCGACTTCGATGCGCGGGCCGTTCACATCGCGAAGAGCAAGAGTACGCGTGGGTGCAGCCTCGCCGGCGACCGGCGGGCTGTCGTCATAATCCTGTTGCGCAGCATTGGGCGGAACCGACGATAGCCCGCGACCCAGCAATCGGGGCAATGACTGGCGCGCAATGTCAAAATTGCCGCTGGTCGATACGGTTTCGGACGCTCGCCCGTCACCCATGATGCCGCGCAGGATCGTCGCGACGCCGGGGATCACATCGGTTCGGTCGAAACTTTTCTGAATCGTGTCGTCGGCGCGCGCATAGCGAAGATAGAATATCCGAACTTCATACGGATTTCGAAAACTGGCGCGCGCGATAATCGCCGACCGCACGGTCTGAAGCGCCGAGGGCCCCGCAAGGAGCGGCGAAATGACGCCCGCTGATGCCGGCGTTACCGCACGGATCGGGGCAACCGTCGGCGTGACGACAGGTGGTGCACTGACCGCTGCGGTGCGAACCGACGACGCCAGTTTTTCGACACGATCGAGGAATGTCGGCACCCCCGTCGCACTTACGGCGCCTGTCGAAGCGGAAATGATGTTTGCACTGTCGGCGATCTGCATCCGTTGTGCATCGCGGACCACAACTGACGGGGACGCCGTTGCAAAACTGCGCGTCTGAATTTCGCTGGCGGCATAAACGCGCACGACGGCGCCGTCGTAATAGGCAACCAGATTGAACGCGCGCGACAATTGCGCCCAGATTTCTGCGGGTGGCGCCGTGAACGTCCCGTTTAATTTGGCATTGACAGCCGAGCTGACTTTCACCCGCAAACCGGCCTGGCCAAACAGATCGCTCACGACATTCGCGACCGACTGGTTGCGCGCAGTGATCGTCACGATCTTGGCGGGAAATGGCGGCGCCGCAGCCATAACCGCCATAGGCATGATGGTCGCAGGAATTAAAATCGACAGAGCGCAGCACAGGCGCATGAAGCGGGTCACTCGGCAAACTCCCTTTGCGCTTGATCGGTCAGGCTTTCGGGTGCGCTGTTCAGCTCGCCGACAATGTCGAGCGGAACCGCGGGATTGAGTTCGTTGAAACTGATGACCGGCACGTCGAACAGGTCGGCGGCGATCAGCAGGCGGAGCGGGCGGCGCAAGTCCTGAGCTGTCAGGATCGCACGTGCGCCGCTGGCGGCAACTTCATCCGTCAGCAGTGCGATCAGCGACCGCATCTGATGCGGATTGATGGCGAGGCGCATCTGCCCGTCGACGGGCGTCAGTGTGTGCCGGATGATTTCTTCGAGATTGCTGCCGACCATCAAAACGCGCAGCCGGCCATTGTCGCAGATCGGTGCGATCAGGTGCCGGCGCATGGCGACGCGCGCGCGTTCCGCCATCGGAATTGCTTCGCGTTCATATTGGCCGATATCGCCGATGGCTTCGATCGCATCGCGAAAATTGCGCAGCGGCACAGCTTCGTCGACCAGCAAGCGCAGCGTTTCGGCAATTCGCCCCGTGGGCACTGCGCGCACGGCTTCCTTGACCACTTCGGGATGCGTTTCGCCAAGCAGATTGAGCTGATCGGTCACTTCCTGAAGGCCGAGGAACAATCCGAGGTTTCGACCGAGCAGATGTTCGACATAAAGCGACAGACGCGCCGCGAAATCATCGTCTTCGATCACACCGCTGCCGACGGGCGCGTCATGAGCAAGCAATGTCCAGCCATTCGCCGGAACAGCACCACTGCCGTCGGCAACGATCCGCACCGCGGGCAGGGCAACCCCACTGCGGTTTTGAAGTGCGGCAACGCCGTCGCGTATGGCAACGGTCAAGGCCGCAAATTGTGGCGAAGTCGCCGGAATGCCCACGGTCAGGCGAATGGGATCGAGTGCGGGAAGCGCTTTTGCGACAACCGTTGCTTCGCCCGGAATCGACAATTTGTCCTCGACCTCGAAACCCGCCTTGCCGCGAAGCCATTGTCCCGACGTCGGATGATTGAGAACGCCAGCACCGAGCAGCAGCGATGCAATCACCAGAAATACGATCGTCGGAAATCCCGGAACAAGCGCGAGCAATATGGCAAGGCCCCCCGCAATCATCAGCACATGCGGCTTTCCCGAAATCTGGCGCGCGATTGCGGGGCCGAGGTCGCGATCACGGTCTTCGTCGGTCGTGCGCGTGACCAGAAGCCCTGCCGCCATCGCCGAGAACAATGCCGGGACCTGTGCCACGAGGCCGTCCCCGATCGTCAGGATCGAAAATGTCGTTGCGGCATGCCCAACCGACATGCCGTGATACATCATCCCGATGCCGAGGCCGCCGATCAGGTTGACGAGCACAATGATGATCGAAGCGATCGCATCGCCCTTCACAAACTTCATCGCGCCGTCGAGGCTGCCGTGCAGCTTGCTTTCAAGCTCGAGCGTCCGGCGTTTTTCGCGGGCCTCATCCTTTGACAGAATGCCCGATCGCAGATCGCTGTCGATCGAGAGTTGCTTGCCGGGCATTGCGTCGAGGCTGAACCGTGCGGCAACTTCGGCAACGCGTTCGGCCCCCTTTGAAATGACGATGAACTGCACGACCGTGATGATCAGGAAAACAACCAGCCCGACGACAAGATTGCCGCCCGCGACCATCTCGCCGAACTGCTGGATGATCGATCCGCCGTCCATTTCGGTCAGGATCATGCGTGTCGTCGAAATGCTGATCGCCAGGCGGAACAGTGTCGAAATCAGGAGCACAGTCGGAAATGTCGAGAAATCGAGCGGCTTGGTCACATAAACCGCACTCAGCAGCAGCAGAATCCCGATCGTCATGTTGATTGCGATCAGGATGTCGAGCGCAAGCGGCGGCATCGGAATGATCATCAGCATGACGACCGCAACAATCAGCCCGACGAGAATGACGTCCGCGCCGCGCACGGGGAGAGCGCGGAATCGCGGGAAAGGAAGCGTGCGCGCCAAAATCAGCGGCCCGCCAGCGATTGTTCGGACAGCAATCGCTGATAATTGGCCATTACTTTCTGCACATATTGCTGTGTTTCGGCATAGGGCGGTATGCGATTGCCATATTTCGCGACGGCACCTTCGCCCGCGTTATACGCGGCAAGGACAAGCGGGAACTGATTGAACCGACCGTGCAGCCGCCGCAGCAGACGCGCGCCACCATCGACATTGCTTTCGGCATCAGTAATCGACGCCGCTCCGATGCCGAGCATCCGCGCGGTCCCCGGCATCAACTGCATGAGGCCGCGTGCGCCAACCGGGCTGGTCGCATGAAGTTTATACTGTGATTCCTGTTTGATGACCGCATGCAGCAGGAGCGGGTCGATCCGGTGCCGTTCGGCCACGCGTGCGATCATCGAGTCATAGGGCGTCGAATAGCTGATCGGCCGCATCGACAAGATCGTGTTTGCGCTGACGGTGCCTGCCGACACGTCCGCGCCGGTGGCGGATGTGTCGGCCAGTTCGAGCGCGCCGGGCTCAAGCGACTTTGGCACAATGCGCAGCATATTCGGCGTGTCTGCGTCCGCGACGATGCGGCGGGCACGCGGTGCATCAAAATTATCGGGCACCGTGCGCAGATCTTGCGGCTCGACATAATCGCGCACGCTTGCCGGTGCGATAACGATTTTATCTGCGGTGCATGTATCGAGCATCTGGAAACCCGACAAAGTCGCAGCGCTTGCGACGCGCAACTGGCCTTCGATCGGGCAGGAAATTGATGGCATTGGCTGGTCTTTCGCACCAGCAGTTCCGATGTGCAGACTGGCCAGTGCCAGCAACCCAAAACTCATGCATTTCTGCATTCGCACCGCTCCCGTTTGCCACTGGATGCATGATCCAATGCGTCAAATTCGATGCCCCACCCGGCGGCCCCCGGTCATGCTCGTTCCGTCGACCACGCAGCATTACTGCAAGTGAAATTTTGCAAATTCAAGTCATGTTTCAATCGATTTTTCGTTAACTGTATTTTAAGGCTGATTTTCACCGATCTGATCCGTGTTTAACATGCGGCAGTGCGCTATTTACTTGAGTGTAAGTTGGAAAAAATGGCAAATGCTGCCATCGAATCGAACAGGCTCGGCTGTTTTAACGACGAACGGACGATCGGAAAAACCGTTAAATAACATTGATGTAAGCAGCGGCGGAACCAAAGGGCGGTTGACTCGTTTTGAAAACGGTTCATCTTACCGCAATGAGTCGTGGCAATTCCCCACCGTGCGACTCATGATTTACAAAACAATGCTTTCGCTGATTGCGAAGGACTTGTTACAATTGACTACCAGCTATGCTCGAGCTGTTAACAACTATGATCGTTACTGCCGTGATGACAGTAAAGCAGCAATGGCATATTGGCGGCGAGGACCCGGGGTAGCATGGCTGAAAAGAACGACGGCGCCGACAAAAGCGAATTGCCGACGCCTAAAAAATTACGCGACGCCCGCAACAAAGGCGATGTTGCAAAATCGAAAGATCTGGGCGCTGGGCTCCTGACGGGGGCTTGGCTGCTTCTGTTCGCTTTCGTATCGGGTTTTGTCGCGACCGAACTTGCGCGGCTTGCGTCGGACACATTGACGGCAGCGACGCAAATGCCGTTCGAACAGGCCGCACCTGCGATCGGCTGGGATGCCTTGATCACGCTTGTCCGGATTTCGCTCATGACACTGGTGCCAGTCGCCATCATCGCGACTTTTGCCGAATTTATTCAGGTCGGGCCACTGTTCACGACCGAAAAGATGAAATTCGGCCTCGACAAGCTGAACCCGATGGAAGGGTTGAAGCGGATGTTCGGCAAGGACGGCCTGTTCGAACTGGTCAAGACGTTGATCAAGGTCGGCTTCGTCCTTGTTATTGCAGTCATCGTGATACGCGCAGCGATCAGCGAGGCCGGGCAATTGATCCGGCTGGCAAGCTGGTCGCCCGTTGCCGATGCGGGCCCGGCTGCGGCATCGGCGACGCTCGATCTTACTTACCGCCTGACGATAAAGCTGTTTGCGATGATCGTCGGCGTATTCCTGTTCGTGGCAGTCGCCGACTGGGTTTATTCAAAGCACAGTTTCATCAAGAAAATGAAGATGAGCCGCCGCGATATCAAACAGGAATATAAAGATGACGAGGGCGATCCTCAGGTCAAATCGATGCGACGCGAAATGCACCAGGAATGGGCAAATCAGAACGCGCTGGGGGCCACGCGCGGGTCGGCGGCTTTGCTGGTCAACCCCACACACATCGCAATCGCACTGGATTATGATGAGGACAAAACGCCTGTGCCAGTGATCGCGGCAAAGGGGGCAGGGGAACTGGCTGCTGCGATGCGTGCCGAAGCTGTCGCTGCCGGGATCCCGATCATCCGCAACATATCGACTGCCCGAACGCTGTGGGCGCGCGGCGAAATCGGCGAAATCGTCCCGCAAGACATGTTCGACGCAATCGCGGCAATCATATTGTGGGCGAAAAAGGCACGGGGGGGCGACGCACCGATGGACCATGATATGGATGCGGCCCAACCATTGCTGGCGCGTCTTGAAACGGCGACGGCACAATAAAGGATTTATATGGGCATCGGAGCTGTCTTGTCGTCGATCCTTGCGGTCGTCATTGCGCTGGCCTTCGTCCTCGGGCTCGCCTGGGGCGTCATCTGGTTGCTGAAGAAGTTGCAGGACCGGCAGCTCGGCACAGGCGATGCGCCGACCGATGCCCGAACAATCCGCTTCGTCCGCTCGATGCCGCTTGGTCAGCGCGAACGCGTTGCAATGATCGATGTCGGCGGTGAAACGATGCTGCTTGGTGTGACCGCGGGATCGATCAGTCTGCTCGCGCGGTGGCCCGGCGACGACGTGACCGATACTGACGTGTTTCCGCCGCGGCCCGGACCGGCGGCATGACTGACAACGTCGTGATCGACGGGCTGAAGGCGCTGCGCCGGATCGACCGCGACGAAGTGTCACTAAGCTCAGCTTTGAGCACTATTTTCCGTGATGCCGGTTGCGATGTCAGCATCGTCAGATCGTCCCGCGACACATCGTCGCGTGATATATCGCCGTGGTTCGTCGCAAGCGAAGCCGTCCTGTTTTATGTCGATACGGTCGACGATCATGCCGTCATTTTATCGACTGACCGCGTGTCCGATGCGATCGCAATTCTCGATGCCATCGACCCGCTGCTCGCCCGGATCGAGCGCGCGCTGGGCATATCGATGGATGCGACTGCGATGACCGAGGTCGCGCCGGACGAAGCGTTACAACTTTCCCTATCGTCGGAAACCAGCGCGATGCGGATTGCCGTACCGTGGATGCATCCGCGTCGTGACGCGTGGATCGAACGCGCGGCGACGATTGTGCCGAACGCCGCCAACATGCCGTGCATCGTCGCCATCGAAGCAGCCGGTCCGCGGCTGACCATCGCACAGGCGGGCGACCTTGGCGATGGCGATCTGCTGCTCGTGCGCAATCACGCTCCGGCAGTGATGACATATGCGCGCGATCGAACTGTTGCTGGCATGATCGATCTGACGACCGGCCGTTTCACTGCCGGACAAAATGGAGCTTCCATGGCCGACGATACTTCCGATTTTCTCGTTCCGCTGACAATCCGTTTGCCCGACCGGATGACCAGTGCTGCCAGTCTGGCCGCGATGATGCCGGGTACGACACTTGCGCTGGGTCCGCTGACCGATGGCATGCCAGTCGAATTGCGTGTCGCTGATCGGCTGCTTGCTCGCGGCGAACTGGTCCAGCTGGGCGATCGGTTCGCCGTATTGATCGAAAGTCGCGCGGATATTGCCGATCCGGTTGTAATGGAGAGCGGGCAGTGAACCTTTCACAATTTACACCCGGCTCGGCACTCATCACGGTCGTGTTGCTTGCGCTTGCACCGTTTTTCGCGGTGATGGTCACGAGCTTTACGAAAATCGCCGTCGTGCTCAGCCTCGTTCGCAATGCACTCGGCTTGCAGCAAGTCCCGCCCAATATCGTCCTCAACGGCCTTGCACTGATCCTGTCGGTGTTCGTGATGTATCCGACGATCGAAAAGATGCAGGTTGCCGCCGCAATCGAGGGACCAGCCACAGCGACGATGCCCGGTGATGAGCGCGCCGGCACCAATCCCTTGTCGAGCACCGGCGACATTTTCGGAACAGTCGACCGCGCCAAGGAACCACTGCGCGCATTCCTCATGAAACACAGCGATCCGCGCGAACGCGCATTTTTTCTGCGGACTCAGCAGCGGATCGGCGACCCCGCAACCGTCCAGTCGTTGAAGGAAAGCGATTTCGTAATCGTCATCCCGTCTTTCGTCGTGAAGGAACTCAAGATGGCGTTTCAGATCGGTTTTCTCATTTTTCTGCCGTTCCTCGTCATCGACATGGTGATTTCAAATATCCTGCTGGCGATGGGGATGATGATGTTGTCGCCGGTCACGATCTCGCTGCCGTTCAAGATCCTTCTGTTCGTTCTTGTTGATGGCTGGGTGAAACTGACACACGGTCTGGTGCTGTCCTATGTCTAGCGATCTTGTCGGTCTCACCACGCAAGCGCTGTGGCTCGTTCTTCTCTTGTCGGCGCCGCCGATTATCGCGGCATCGGTCGTTGGCCTGTTCGTCGCGATCATACAGGCCGCAACGCAGCTTCAGGAACAGACGCTACAATATACGCTCAAATTCTTCGCAATCGTGGTCAGCATTTTCGTGACCGCGAGCCTGATGGCGGGAAGTCTTTACGCTTATGCCGACGCCATTTTCTCGGGCTTCCCGGGGCTGGTCCGATGAGCATGGCAGCGGTGGGCGCGACGCCCCTGTTCGTGACGATGCCCTGGCTCGACCAGTTGCTGACTGTCGGGACGGCGTCGGCGCGTTTTGCCTTTGCATTCATCTTCGTGCCCGTCTTTTCCACCGAAGTGATGCCGCCGACTGTGCGCAACAGCATTATCGTGACGTTCGGCCTTGTCGCCTTGTCGTTGCAGCCGAATTTCGCGCCTGCTGATTTGTCGGCGATGGCATGGGCGACGATGCTGCTCAAGGAAGCCGCGGCGGGCGGAATCATCGGACTGTTTTTCGGCACCATGCTGTGGGCGATGGCCGCCGCGGGCGAAATCATCGACACCAAAGTCGGCGCCACCGTCGGCCAGCTCATCGATCCGCTCAGCGGCGTTACGACCTCACTGACTGGCATCCTGCTCGGCCGCTTTGCCCAGGTCGTGTTTGTGAGCGCAGGCGGGCTGACCCTGCTCGTCGGCGCCGTGATGGGCAGTTACGTCATCTGGCCGCTCGGTCCCGGCGGCATCACGCTTAACCTCCAGTCAGTGCAATATTTCGAGGGCGAATTCGGCCGTTTGTTCACGCTGGCCTTTTTGTTCGCGGCGCCGGTGCTGACAGTGCTTTACGTCATCGATGCGTCGATGGGTTTTCTCAATCGCTTTGCGCAACAATTCAATGTCTTTGCACTTGCTCTGCCGATCAAATCGGTCGCGGCGGCGCTGATCCTCATTTTGTGCCTGCCGTTGCTGGCCGATGCCGTGATCGGTGACCTGACCAGTCGAGAGGGGATTGCCGGCGGGATCCTTGACCGCGTGGGGAGCGTCTCACGGTGAATCCCAAAGAAGATCCACGGCTGTTCGGCGGGCTTGCAGCAGCAGGCGGAGCGGCTGTGCCGGCAAGGCAGCCATTGGTCTCGCCGCCGCCCGGTGCTTTGCCGGGTGAAGGCGTAACTGATACCGCAGAGCTTGCGCGCCTCGTCGGCATGTTGCGTGCGTCGGAAGCGGCCAGCGTTGCAACGCGGCGCGACATCGTGATCGGCGAGTTTACGGTATCGGGTCCGCGCGTGCCCGAACATCATATCGGCGTGCTGCAGCATCTGACGCGGAACGAAGCGGCGGTGCTTCGTTTTCTTGGCTGGGGCCGCGCGAATGCGGACATTGCGACATTGCTCGATATGACCGAAGCGACGGTGCGGACGCACATGAACAATGCGATAAAGAAGCTCGAGCTCGACGGTGTGCGAGAATTGAACAGCCTGGCCGGGTTGTTGTTTTTGCCGACCGACTGACTAGCCGCGCCGTCCGAACATCCGGCCGAGCAGGAACACGCC